>NZ_JAQCUN010000113.1:0-4154 GCF_027685385.1 Megasphaera sp. AF13-6AC | reverse complement strand
GTCTGTCGGCCGTACTGACCTTTCGGACCGTCAAGAAATACAAAATCCCAGGGTCCTTCAGCATGTTCAATAAATTTCGTGCCGTCACCGCAAATGCAATGAATACGGTCCTTATAAGGCGAGCGATTTACATACTCTTGTGCTGTTAAGCTCCGTTCTTTTGATAACTCAACAGTCGTAATCACAGCATCATCGTCAAGGCATTGCGCCGCCAGCAATGTCGAATAGCCTATACAAGTACCTATTTCCAGCACATTTTTAGGCTTAGCCATACGCAATATGCGCTGCAGCAAGGGTATTTCCGAATCTCTCAAAATCGGTAACCCCTGCTGAACGCCGTATTCTTTTATTTCATGAAGTAAATTTATCATTGCATGTATTTCCGGACATTTCTCATATGATCTTCATAGGTCATAGCAAAATAATTATGTCCTTCTTTATCGGCTACAAAATATAAATAGCTCGTCGCAGGAGCATTCAAAACAGCCTCCATACTCTTTATCCCTGGGTTACCGATAGGTCCGGGAGGCAAGCCCTCGTAAACATACGTGTTATACGGTGAATCATACATAATCTCATCAAGAGTATACTCATACTTGTGGTCTCCCGAAGCATAGGAAACGCTGGCATCCGATTGAAGCTTCATATGACGTTTCAGGCGATTTTGAAAAACCGAGGCGATTAACGGTCTATCCTCATCATACTTCGCTTCCTTTTCCACCAGCGATGCCAAGGTGACAAATTGATAAATAGACAAATTTCCTTCATCGATTTTCTTACGCATAGACGAAGTCAAACGTGTATCGAAATTTTTCAGCATCATCTGTACCAGCTCCTTAGCCGTTACATCGTGATGAGCATAGTACGTGTCGGGAAACAAAAACCCTTCCGTAACATACGTAACCTGACGATTCCCCTTCATATAAGGATACAGTAAGGATGCATCGGAGGCGGCCGCTAAAAATTCCTCTTCGGAAATATTGGTCTGTGCCGCAACTACTTTTGCAATTTTGCGAACCGTATATCCTTCGGGGATAACTATCCGATACGAATCGGAAGCACCGCTTGTCAATTTTGTCATGATTTGGTTCATGCTCATATGTGAATCGATTTCGTATTCACCAAGTTTCAGTTTCGATGATTGACCCGTAAGAACCATGGCTACACGAAAAACGGCGGCATTATATATAAGCTCCCGTTCAGACAACTCGTCGGCAATTTCAGTACCCGTCATATCCGCTTTTACTTCAATATAGGCATGTTTTTCAGGCTGCCACACGGTGGGAATAAAGTAAAAGCCCGCCAAAAAAACGGCTACTGCCAGAACTGCCGAAATGACTATATAGACTTTGCCCTTATTTGATTTACTTTTTTCTTTTGCTTCTACCGCAAGGGGCTGTGAAGCCGTCTTTTTGTCTTTTTCCATGTGCCCTATTATACATGAAAAACCTGTAGAATAAAAGAAATCCACTATTCTACAGGCTTTACAGGTATATCTCTATTAAATTATTCAGTTCGACGGTGCCCAAGTTCGATTCCGTGCCGCAAGGGACTGGTTATTCCGATTGGCTTCTTGCGTTTTTACTTCCGTATCATACTTACCTTTAGCTTCATCAACAGCTTGCTTCAGGCGTGCATCCGTAATTGCGTCAAGCTTGCCCTTACCTTCTGTTTTAGCATTTTCATAAGCTTTTTCAGCTGCTTTTACTTGAGCCGATAAGTCTTCAAGTATTTCCTGATCTTTCGTATTCCGAATATCCGATTCAAGCTGTACATTCTGCTGTTTATGTATATCTACATACACTTCAAAAAGTCGATTCCACGGCAAGGTTACCTCTACAGTCTTGGGATCTACTTCAAGATAGGTCTGGGCATACCTCTGAAGTTCCAACTTGGCAAGACCTTGAAGTTCGCCCATTTCAGTAGGATAATAACGGCGCAATCTACCGGCTTCCATCGATTTTTGTATGCGATACAGGTAGTTTCTCACATTGGCTTGATAAGCCCAATTATCGAGATAGTTTGTCGTCAGCATATCTTTATGAGCCGACTCACTCATATATCGTGACAAAATACCTTGAGACAACCCGTAGCCGACGGAATTGCTCGCCGTATTCCAACCGTTATAAGCCGCTACTTTATACATCATTTTATCTTGGTACAAGCCGTATACCAAGGTATTATCCGCACCGTTGGAAAAAGCCATGTCAACGATACTTACGGGAATGTCCGCTTTAACGGCAGATTCTATGTGTCCCAAGAATTCTTTCGTCGAATCCAACATAATCGGGAAATTTTCGAAGCTGTTCGATTCTGTCGTCGATGTCGTCAACGGTGTATTGACAGCTAATAACAAGTCGGGCTTTTCCGAATCGGTTACGGTTCCGCCTATAGCTTCAATATGTTCGGCTATAGTCTTACCGATGGCCTGTCCATCATAACTGGGAACCGTCTTTTCTCCCCCGCCCAGGGGGTAAATAACCGTCACCTTCGGGTGATAATTATTGAAATCATTATTGGCTCGTGTGATCAACAATAACCCGAGCTGATCCGCTCCCGGGAAGGAACCGAAGGCTGTCTTAGGTACGTCTTTACCGCGCATTTCGGACGGCTCTACTTGAAAATACACATACTCTTTATATAACACGATTACTTACTTTTCCTTCGCATCATAGCATACGGTTCCAAAGGCACCGCGGTTTTTAAATACACGGTTTCCTGTGCATGTCTGGCTGCCTCTACGGGTTTTCCGTCGCCATCCGTCAACTCCGTGACAGTCATATGCACAACCGGCCCGTGGGGCATTAAAAACTCGACATCCTGACCGACTTTAAAAAAGTTCCTCTGTTCAATACATGCTCGACCGGACTCTTCATCATATGACTTTACGAGCCCGATAAAATCATGGGTCTGTACATTACTTGATTTAGCATATACTTGGTCATTTTCATCAGGACGGCCGAAATAAAATCCCGTCGTATACGGACGATGAGATATTTTTTCCAACTCTTCCAACCATTCAGCACGGACCGAGAAATGTTCCGGATCGGCTTCATACGCATCCATAGCTTCTCTATACGTCTTAATAACGGTAGCTACATAATGCAGACTCTTCATTCGCCCTTCAACCTTTAAGCTTGAAAGTCCCGCTTCATACAAAGCCGGCAAGTGCCCGATAAGACACATGTCCTTTGAGTTCATAATATAGGTTCCCCGTTCGTCTTCCATTACGGGGAAATATTCGCCCGGCCGTTTTTCCTCCACAAGACTGTATTTAAAACGACAACACTGTACGCACTCACCATGATTGGAATCTCTGTCCCGTGTAAAATAATTACTCAAAAGACAACGTCCCGAATAGGAGATGCACATAGCCCCGTGAACAAAACCTTCCAGTTCCATATGCGTTTTTTCATAAATATCTTTAACATCCCTAAGCGGCACTTCCCGTGCCAGGACAACACGCTCCGCACCGCACTCTTTCCAAAAGCGGACAGCAGACCAGTTCGTCGTATTGGCCTGTGTCGACACATGAATCGAAAGATTCGGAGCTACTTCCCGACACAATCTGAAAATTCCCGGGTCGGCAATTAAGACGGCATCGACATCAATAGACTCCAAATAGCGTAAATAATCCGGCAAATATTGAAAATCCTCATCTGACGGAAATATGTTGACCGTCACATAAATTTTCTTTCCCAAAGAGTGTGCATATTCTACAGCTTCTTTTATTTGCTCAGGCGTAAAATTATCACTAAAAGCTCGTAAACTGAAGGAAGTTCCTCCTAAGTATGCCGCATCGGCCCCGTATAGAAAAGCCAACTTTAATTTCTCCGGATTTCCCGCCGGTGCCAATAATTCCATTTTTTTCATAGTTACCCCTTCTTCCGTGATACGGTCAATCCGTCACCGTTTTCAAAAACAGCCGTAAAAAAAAGGCTTTCATCTTCGATAAGCCGTGTAAATTCTCGTAGTTTTCGTATAGCCGTACGGTGCTTATGAGGTAAGTATCCGTTCGTATATATCATATCATGGTAGCGTACATTATCAGCTACAATAACGGCTCCTGTAGTCAACCGCGGAAGCAACAACCTTGTCTGTCGGCCGTACTGACCTTTCGGACCGTCAAGAAATACAAAATCCCAGGGTCCTTC
>NZ_JAQCUN010000112.1:2716-4215 GCF_027685385.1 Megasphaera sp. AF13-6AC | reverse complement strand
GGAGTTCCGGGAGCAAGGATGGAGGATATACGTCATGTCTATTCTCATCCTCAGGGACTGGCACAATGCCATGCCTTTTTACGACTTCACGATACGTGGCAACTGCACTCCTACTTCAGTACGGCACAAAGTGCCAAGGAAGTAGCCGTACGAGATGAAAAATCGGTGGCGGCTATTGCGGGACGGCAGGCGGCGGAATTATACGGATTGGATGTATTGGCAGGAAACATTTGTACGAATACGACGAATTATACGCGTTTCGTTATCATATCCAAGGAGGTCCTACCTTATGAGGGAAACAAGATGACCTTGGTTATTATTACGGAACACGTACCGGGAACCTTGTATAAGGCCTTGGGATACTTTTATCATTCGGGTATGAATATGACTCACTTAGAGTCGCGCCCCATACCGGGAAGACCTTTTGAATACTCGTTTCATATTGACGTGACGGGTGACCTCGACTCACCGGCGTGTAAAGAGGCTTTGGAACAATTAGAGAGACAATGTAAATACTTTAACATTCTGGGAACCTACCGGGCCGCAGAGAACAGACTATGACCTTCCACCGGGGCATGGAGGGGAAGCCGGATTACAAGGCGGCGACGGCTACGCTAAACAGGCTGTTGTCATGCTCTTCTCAATATTTACCTGTCAGACCGTTGCATATGCTGGTTACTCGGGTCGTAGGAAAGCGGAAATCCGTTCGGAACGAAATATGGGACGTTCCGTAATCTCAGCATAGTAAAAAAGACGGAGGATTTTATATCATGGAAAATCATAATATTGTTATTATCGGTATGCCCGGAAGCGGTAAGACGACATTCGGGACCGCCCTGGCAGAAGCTCTGGAACGCGATTTTTACGACGCCGATACCTATTTGGAAACCAGTGAAGGCCGAACTATCAAAGAGTTGTTTGCCGTCAGTGAAGATTGTTTCCGAGATGCGGAAACCCGTACGGCCCGTGCCTTGGGGAGTAAAAAGGGTGTCGTTATAGCTACGGGCGGCGGCGTTATTAAAAGGCGGGAAAATATTGATATTTACAAGGAAAACGGAATTATCATTTTCCTTGACCGGGCACCGGAGGATATTGTTACCGATGTAGATGTATCGACCCGTCCCTTACTCAAAGACGGACCGTCTAAAGTCTTTGACCTGTACAGAGAGCGCATTGATACTTATCGTTCATCGGCAGACTATCGTATGGCTAATGATGAGAGTATTGAACATGTATTGGAACATTTGGAGCATCTTGTAAAGGAACTGTTGGAAAAAAGAACCTGAAAACATTGTACTAAATCGGAACAATGTATATAATGAGTTCAGCATTTATGAAATCGGTAGTATTTTAGTTAGGGGGGAAGCCCTTTATGGGTGAAGAGTTAAATAAGACCGTTACGGCAAAGAAAACCAAGAAGCGATGGTTTATGCTTTTTCTGCTGTTTATTTTAACAGCTATAAACTATTTGGATCGTACCAATATGGCTGTAGCAGCAC
>NZ_JAQCUN010000112.1:0-2706 GCF_027685385.1 Megasphaera sp. AF13-6AC | reverse complement strand
TGGCTGTAGCAGCACCCAGTATGAGTAGTGATTTGGGGTTTGATGCGGCTACAATGGGTCTTCTTTTTTCCGCTTTTGCCTGGTCATACGGGTTGATGCAGATTCCCGGCGGCTGGCTTTTGGAACGCTTCGGGTCGCGAGTATCTTATACGGTATCTTTGTTCTTATGGTCCGCTTTTACAGTAGCTATGGGGTTCGGCAAAAGCTTTGCGTCACTCTTCGGTATTCGTCTCGCCATCGGGGCAGCCGAGGCTCCGGCCTTTCCCACGAACAGTCGTGTTGTAGCGGCTTGGTTTCCCGATAAGGAACGGGCGACGGCCACGTCAATTTATACGGCCGGTGAATTTATCGGACTTGCTTTTTTGACACCCGTTCTTTTTTGGGTTCTGGAAAACCACGGATGGCAGGAAATCTTCTATCTCACCGGCGGCATCGGAATTATTGCTTGCTTAGGTTGGCATTATTTATATCGAGATCCTGCCGAATGCACCGATGTCAATCAAGGGGAGTTGGATTATATTCGTGAAGGCGGAGGGTTAGCGGAAAAAGCGGGGTCTACGCGCTCCATTACGCGCCGCCAAATTGCGGAACTTTTTAAACATCGTCAGCTCATCGGCGTATACATAGGGCAGTTTGCCAATACAAGTACCATGTATTTCTTTTTAACTTGGTTTCCTACGTATCTTATTGTGGCGAAACAGATGCCCATGCTGAAGGCCGGTATTTATGCGGTCATTCCTTACATAGGGGCCTTGTGCGGCGTCTTGTTGGGAGGGCGTTGGTCCGATTGGATGTTACAACGCGGGGCATCTTTATCAAAGGCCAGGAAGGTTCCCGTTATTTTCGGGCTCCTGTGTTCCATGATCATTATGGCGGCAAACTACGTAGACTCCTTTCATGAGGTCATTGCCATTATGACTCTGGCATTCTTCGGGCAAGGGATGGCGGCCATTGTTTGGAGTACCGTCGGTGATATGGCACCCGCCGATTCAGTCGGCTTGGCCGGCGGAGTTTTCAATTTTATCGGCAATCTGGCAGGCATTATAACGCCCATTGCTATCGGCATTATAGTCCAGGCTACGGGATCCTTTGTAGGGGCTATGATCTTCATCGGATGCGTAGCGGCTGTAGGAGTTTTTTCCTTCATCTTTATTGTCGGAGATATTCATCGCATAGAAGTAAAAGAATAATAATTTCATTATACAAAGGCGGCGCACATCATTTTGTGCGCCGCCTTTGTAACTGTAAAGTAACAAGATACTGTCAATTATTTGTTAAATGAAATTACCTGTGCCATAATAAAGAAAAGGTAGCATAGCCTGATAAGGAAAAAGGATATGTAAAACTTTGGTGAGGCGAAGTGATTATGAGCTTATTATTTTTAAGCCATTGCATTCGTAGGCTATTGAGGTCAAGGTCTGCTGTTGTAAGCCTTGTTTGCGTAAGTATTTTATGTGCAGTTGCGGGAGCTTATACGACATACAGGAATACAGAGTACGGGCAAGCGAATAAAGAAGTAATTGACAGGGTGGTATCGGCGAATGAAGGCTTTGCCGCGGACCTTACGCGGCTGGCCTCTGATTCCTCAGCTGATGAAAACGGGCGTATTTACGACGATATGGAGGTACATCGCCGTGAACTGACGGTAGTAGTACGTGAGTACAGAGAAAGTCCGGATAGAGCGGATGATGAAGGAAAAAGTAAGAAGACAGCACAGTTTCTGAAAGCGGAAGAAGAGGTGTATGACCGAACCCTGCATATTGTAAAGATGACTCCGACAGATTTTAACGTCGATAGGCAATCAGAAGAAGTGCGGCTGCAAGAATCTTTAGACAAGCTGTTGGCAACGGCTCGCGACTTGGGCGTGACGAAGGATCAGTACCAACGAATTACCGCTTTTTCGGAAGCCGTCAAGGCGTTAAAGACTTATAAGACCCATGAAGGCAGACGACAGAATGCAGTCAAGGCGGAAGAAACGATGCAAGCCTTTGCTTTGTATATTAAAAGCAAGTCCTATTACGAGGCCTATCGGCTTTTGTCGCCGGCCGCCATGAGAAAGGTCCCCTTTACGAATTGGATCGGTACGTACGGCAACAGCCGGTACGGCTACCTGACGAAGTTACAAAGTCGACCGGACGGTAAGGATGCGGTTATTCTGACCTATGCGATAGGGCCGGATAAGGGAGAAGGAAAGAAGGACATAACGGTACGGCTCGTTCAGGTAGATACAAAATGGCTTATTGACAGTATTGATGAAGAATAATCTACAAGGACATAAACAAAGACGCTGCAAGCAGCGTCTTTGTTGTACATCTTAATGAAGGGTTTCCAAAATCTTCTGTAAGACTGTTACTTCAATTTGTCCGGGAGCCGAAGCTTTCTTGGCTGAACCGAAGGTTAAAGCCGAACCGAAGACTTCACCGCTGATGCGGCTGATCGCACCGAGTTTGCCCATGGACATGGTGATAATCGGTTCATCGGGATATTGGGATTTTACATGTTCCGTAGCAGCTAATAAGGTGAGAACATCTTTAGCCGATTGGGGCATGCAAGCCAACTTGGCTACGTGAGCTCCGAGCTTTTTCATGCCTATTAAACGAGATTCGATTTCTTCCTTTGCCGGAGTCTTATCAAAGTCATGGTTACTCATAACGACGGTAACCCCTTTGGCTTTAGCGGCGGCAATGACCTTGGCAATCTTGTCGG
>NZ_JAQCUN010000111.1:0-4227 GCF_027685385.1 Megasphaera sp. AF13-6AC | reverse complement strand
TGCATGACGAATTGTTGCAAACTATGCGTCAAGAGTTTCCGTCCTTGGCTTTATCGTCGCGGGGTCAGGACTTATTTATAAAGGGACCTGAAGAAGAGGCAAACATCTTGGAAAGCATGCTCTTGCACTTACGCGCTCTCGATAGGGACAAGGTGTATGCGACGACACAACAGGTGCGCTATATTACGAAGCTGGTGCGCGACGGAAAAAGCGATCTCGTAGAAATGATGCACGAGGATACGATTGCACTTTCCGATAAGGGACGTCCCGTCAAACCGAAGACGTTGGGACAAAAGGCATATGTTGATATGATTCGTAGGCAAGCCGTTACCTTCGGTATCGGGCCGGCCGGCACGGGAAAAACCTATTTAGCTGTTGCCTTGGCGTCGTATTACTTGAAAAATCGTGAAGTAGAACGTATTATATTGACTCGACCTGCCGTAGAAGCAGGTGAAAAACTAGGGTTCTTACCCGGTGATTTGCAAGAAAAAGTCGACCCGTATTTACGACCTCTGTACGACGCCTTGTCCGACATGTTCGGTCTTGATACGGTGCAGAAAATGCTGGCTCGAAATATTATAGAAGTAGCCCCTTTAGCGTACATGCGCGGCCGGACTCTGGAAGAATCGTTTGTTATTTTAGATGAAGCTCAAAACACGACGAGAGAGCAGATGAAAATGTTCTTAACGCGTATGGGGAATCATTCGCGTATGGTTATTAACGGTGATACAAGTCAAATAGACTTGCCCGGGAGCGTTCCGTCCGGATTGATTGAAGCCGTACGTATTTTGGAAACCGTACCCGGGGTAGGGGTGATGCGTTTTTCTGATATTGATGTAGTGCGTCATGATATGGTAGGACGTATTATCAGGGCTTATGAAGCGTATTATAAAGGACAGGAGGCATAATGCATGAAGGTTCGCATTACTTATGAAAACAAGGCGACGGAAAAAAAAGAATATGAAAATATTATCGAGTCGGTTTGTCAAGAAGGTGCATATATTTACGGGTTGGATGAAGACGCGGAGCTAAGTGTCGTACTTTGTGATAATGCATATATTCATGAGCTCAATAAGACATACAGAAACATAGATCGTCCTACCGATGTTTTGTCTTTTGCTTTAAATGAAGGTGAAGAAGAAGGCTACGACGGACCGGACACTAAGCTTCTCGGCGATATTGTCATTTCTCTCGATAAGACGCGGGAACAGGCGGAAGAATACGGACATTCATTTGAAAGGGAACTGGCCTATCTTACTGTTCACGGTATGTTGCATATCTTGGGATATGATCATATGACGGACGAAGATAAGGCGGAAATGAGAAAAGAGGAAGAATTCGTATTACATCGCCTCGGCTTTGTCAGAGAAGGAGAAGAATTGTAATGAGGCCTACAGATGAAGCCCTTGTTAGTGCGGCTCGGCAGGCAAAAGAAAAGGCCTATGCTCCGTACTCGCATTTTTCCGTAGGTGCGGCTGTAGATGGCGATGACGGAAAGGTATATACGGGATGTAATGTGGAAAACGGCTCATACGGGCTGACATCCTGCGCTGAACGAAATGCCGTTTTTGCCGCCGTTGCGGCAGGTTGCCGTAAGATTCACAGTGTAGCCGTTGTAGCCGATGAGGACTATACGTTGCCTTGCGGTGCTTGCCGTCAGGTCTTGGCAGAATTTTCAGCGGAACGTATTATTTTAACGGCCAAAGACGGACGATACAGAGTTGTGAAGGCAACGGAGCTGTTTCCTCAGCCTTTTTCACTATAGGAGGATGAAGATGAAAGACCAATTTAAATCGGGCTTTGTTGCCGTTGTAGGCCGTCCGAATGTGGGTAAATCGACGTTGATTAACCGTATTATTCGACAAAAGGTAACTATCGTATCTGATAAGGCTCAGACGACACGCAATAAAATTCTTTGCATTCATACGGATGATGAATGCCAAATCATTTTCCTCGATACGCCGGGGATTCATAAGCCAAAGCACAAGTTGGGACGCTTTATGGATGATGCGGCTTTCAGTGCCTTGCACGATATTGATGCGGCCGTATTTCTTGTAGCCGCCGATGAAAAACGCGGCCCCGGGGATATGTTTGTTCTAAATAAGGTTAAAGACGCAGGGGTACCCGTCTTTTTAGTTATTAATAAAACGGATAAGGTGGATAAGAAAAAAATTCCGGCAGTTATTGCGGATTATTCGCAACTCTATGATTTTACAGGTATCATTCCCGTATCGGCCTTAAACGGTGATAATGTGGATATAGTAACGGACGAGTTAAAGAAGATCTTGCAGCCGGGCCCCAAATATTTTCCCGATGATATGATTACCGACCAGCCCGAACGGCTATTAGTTTCTGAAATTGTTCGGGAAAAACTTTTGCGTGCTACCCGTGAAGAAGTTCCTCATGCCGTCGCCGTCTTTACGGAAGAAATGGCTAAAAGGGACAACGATAAAGTGTATATACGCGTTACCGTTTATGTAGAAAGGGAATCTCAGAAGCGAATTGTTATCGGCAAAAACGGTGCCGTACTGAAAGAAATCGGCCGCTATGCACGGACGGAAATAGAACAGCTTTTAGGTTCGAATGTTTTCTTAGACATATGGGTAAAAGTAAAGCCCGACTGGCGTAATAAGGCAGCGGCTTTGAATGAATTCGGATATAAGGACGAATAAGGAGAAGAATGATGACGGAAGACCAAATCGGTGTCTTGGCAACTTGTTGTATAATTTTTTTACTCGCCTTGGCTGTACATGCTTTTTTTGTAGTCGGTAAATTTGCTTTCGTGCAACTGCGCAAGGAAACCCTTGAAGAAGTGGTACGTGACGGTGAAGAACAACTGAAAAAAGTCTTGCCCTGTTATGATAATACGGGTATTTTTCTCAGTATGGCTCAGGTGGGTGTATCGCTTTCGGCTTTTACGGCAGGAAGTGTTCTATTGTATTTCCTTACGTGGACGTATATGAGTGCGGAAGTTATCGTTCCATTTCCCGGAGCTTATGTTATTTGCCTGTTTATCGCCCTTGTGTATACCGTTCTTTTTTGGGTTTTAGGTGAGTTGGTACCGAAGTCCATAGGAATGCAGGTTCCTGAGAAATCTCTCCTTTTTGCGGGGCCGATCATTTACGGACTCAGCCGGATTTTCTATCCGTTTCTGACTATAGGCATGAAACTGGGACAGCGGGTTTTGAGCGGTCGCTCTCTTGACGTGACCAATGAAATAGATATGGCTCATACGGAAGATGAAATTCGTATGCTTATTACGGCCAGTCATAAAGAAGGAAAAATCGATAAGCTTGAAAGCGAGTTAATCGATAATGTTTTCGATTTCTCCGATTTATTGGCCAAAGAAATTATGATTCCCCGTCAGGATATTATTTGTCTGTATGCCGAAGAAAGTATGACGGAGAATCTGACGACTATCAATCATTCGCGACATACGCGGTATCCTTTATGTGAAGAAGATAAAGACCATGTTCTGGGCTTGGTTCATATTAAGGATGTCTTGGATTTGCGTATTAATCGTCGCAACAACTTGAGGCTCATCAATCGGCCTATTTTGAAAATTCCTGAAATCATGCCTGTAAGTAAGTTACTGCAACTCATGAGGGCACGACGTACGTATTTGGCTATTGTTGTCGACGAGTACGGCAGTACGGTCGGTTTGGTTAGCTTGGAAGATATTATGGAAGAGCTGGTCGGTACGATTCGTAATGAACATACGGCGGAGAAAGAAGAAATTCAGCCCTTATCTGACGGAGCCTATGAATTTGCGGGAACGGTCCTCCTTGACAATGTGGAAGAATTACTTCATATTCCCGTTGAAGAAGATCGGGATGTAGATACAATAGGCGGGTATGTATTTGACTTATTGGGTCATACGCCGGAGGTTAAGGATGCGGTAACCATAGGTAATTATGCCTTCACTGTTTTAGAGGTACAAGGCTTCAGAATTGTTCGACTCCGAGCCGTACCGATTCCTCAAGAAGCGTCGACGGAAGAAACGGAGAATGAACATGAATCCGACTGAGTACGGGCTCGCCGAATCCTTTGACGGTATTATTCTCAATGTGCAGAAACATCCGTCAGGAACGAGATTGATTACCGTATTTACGCTACAAGCCGGTCGGGTACGTGTATTTGCAAGTGGCGGGGGCCGCAAAAGAAAAAACGGCAATCCTTTTTTTCAATTTGCGCGGATTGCATTTGAAGCGCGCCGCAAAGATAATA
>NZ_JAQCUN010000110.1:265-4294 GCF_027685385.1 Megasphaera sp. AF13-6AC | reverse complement strand
GGCATCGGACAGTCCGATGCTTAATTATGATTATATATAAGATTCGTCGTCAGTCTGAAAAATCCTTTAAAAATACTAAAAAAGGGATTCTCCCGCAATGAGACCTATAAAACAACAGATGAAAGCAACTCCGACATTGAGCAAACCGTACAGACAGGCATAAGAGAGATGGCCCGTACGAATAAGCGTTAAAAGCTCGAGGTTATAAGTGGAAAAGGTCGTAAATCCCCCGAGGATTCCCGTAACGGCAAAGAGTCTTATTGCCGGCGGTAAATCGGCGTGTACGGAAAAATATGCGGCACACAGACCGATCATAAAGGAACCTGCAATGTTTACGATAGCTGTACCGTACGGAAAAAGCAAGCCGCCGTGTTCATTTGCATAGAAAGAAACTAAAAAGCGCAGTGCGGCCCCAAGGCCGCCGCCGCAAGCGATGATTAATATATTTTGAGCCATAATGACCTCCATTATTATTCATTTATAGGTAACACGATAAAAGGAGCCTTGTCAATTGCAGATAGACGAATCAGCCTGTGCTATAATACGAAGAGAATAACTTTCGGGAGGATATTATGCATATTTCAGGGCAATTGATTCCGACAATTCGTCAATTAAACACTTGGCCGCGGTTTCGTCTGCGGCTTTTTGCCGAAGGGGCTATGGTAGGAGTATTCGCCGGCTTGACGGCCGGTTTTTTTCGCTTTGCTCTGGAAAAAGGGACTTTATTACGAGAATATATATATACTATATTAATACAATCGGATTTATGGGTAAACCTTCTATGGTTTGCAGCACTTGCCGCGGTCGGATATGTTTTGTGGCGCTGTGTTGCTTATGAACCTGATGCGGCAGGAAGCGGCATACCGCAAGTAAAAGGGGCAATTGCCTGTGCTTTGCACATGCGTTGGTGGAGGATTTTGTGGGTAAAGTTGTTTAGCGGAATTTTGGGAATCGGCTTGGGCTTGTCACTGGGACGTGAAGGGCCGTCCATTCAGTTGGGAGCCGTGGCGGCTCAAGGGATTAGTGAGACTATGGGTCGCACGCGTATGGAAGAACGGTATCTAATCACAGCGGGGGCCAGTGCCGGTCTGGCAATGGCTTTTAATGCCCCTTTAGCGGGAGTACTCTTTGCCTTGGAAGAACTGCACCGCAATTTTTCCGGCGTAGTTTTGGCTCCGGCTATGGCGGCAGCCTTGATTTCCGCCATTTTATGTCGATTTATGTTTGGGGGACAGTCGGTATTTCAGTTCGGAATGTTACCGACCTTTCCCGTTGAATACACGTGGTTAGCTGTTATCCTAGGACTTATCTTGGGGTTGTGCGGATTGGTATTTAATAAGGGATTATTGGCATCGCGAAAGTTTTATGAATTGCCCGTATTCAGGAAACCTTGGATGCCTGTTGCATTCGCGTTGTTTACTGCCGGAATTTTGGGTTATGTGCTGCCGCAGGTTTTGGGTGGCGGTAATGATTTAATTAATTCACTGCATAGTATGCCTTTATCATTGCAACTTTTCGGGATTCTGTTGGTCGGAAAGTTTTTATTTACGTTAGTCAGCTACGGTAGCGGAGTTCCCGGGGGATTTTTCCTTCCAATCCTGGTTATCGGAGCCTTAACGGGGAGTGTAATCGGCATCGGGTTCATTCAAATCGGACTGGTAGAAGAAGCTTACTTATCAAATATTGTCATTATTTCCATGGCTGCATTTTTTACGGCTTCTGTGCACTCTCCCATAACGGGGACCGTTCTGATTATGGAAATGACCGGTTCATATGAGCATTTGCTGGTATTATGCATGGCCTCTTTGATTGCTTTGGTAACAGCCAAGCTTTGTGGAGGCAAGCCTATTTATGATACCTTGCTTGAACGACTCCTGAAAACGGGGAATAAAGTCGGAACTCATGAGAATCAGCGCAATATCATAGAGTTCGCTGTTATCGGCGGCAGTCGCTTGGACGGTAAAAAAGTAACGTCCGTTGAATGGCCGGAACGGGTAGCTTTGGTGGATATTAAGCGAGGCGACGGGGAAATTATTCCTGACAGTCGGGCTGTAATACAGGCGGGAGATTATATTTATATATTAACGGATTCTCCGCAATCGGCTGAGGCGGTACGTTGCTTGGCAGAAGAAGAAATTGTATAATAATTAAAAGGCTATACAAGATAAGGGAAAAAACATTAGAAAAACGGCGAAAACACATGAGAAAACAGTTGATCGACCATTACAAAAAGGTATAAAAATATCAATAGTTATGTATAAAACTGTAGAATTTTGACTTAACCATCTTTTTTTGCTATACTCTCCGTAAGCAGAGCTTACTGTTTAATCGAGGTGGTTTTTTGAAGAAATTCACAATACTTTTACTTACTCTTATTTTTACCTTATCTTTATCAGCCATCGTAATGGCTAATGTTTCTTTAGGAATGACAGGCACACGCGTTGCGAGTGTTCAGAATATGCTAATCGGCACGGGATATTTGACTGACGGGGCGGATGGTGTGTTTGGAAGCGGTACACAGGCTGCTGTACAACGGTTCCAAGCGGATCATGGGTTGACGGCTGACGGTATTGTCGGCACGCAGACGATGAATGCGTTATCAACTGCCAGCGGACAACCTATTCCTGTCGATAATACAATTGTAATGGAAGCTACTGCTTATACTGCCGATGATCCCGGCAATAGCGGATATACCGCAACGGGACAGCCTTTGGCATACGGAATGGTATCCGTAGATCCCAATGTAATTCCGTTGGGAAGTCAATTATATATTGAAGGATACGGATATGCCGTTGCTGCCGATACGGGCGGAGGTATTGTGGGAAATCGAATCGATTTGGCTATGGATTCCGTTTCCGACGCATTGAATTTCGGTCGCAGAGATGTGGTCGTACACGTATTGTAATAAAAAAACAGGGAGACCTAGGTCTCCCTGTTTTTTTATTTGCCGTGTTTTATAGGTCCGTTTACGTAAAAGTATGTATTTTCCGCGGATTTTGTGGTATCCTTATAAGGCATTAGACAGTTATTCGTAGCAGGAGGCTCGATGAAGATGGAAGAGGTAATTGCACTGGTTCTGGCTGCCGGTAAAGGGACTCGTATGAAGTCTAAATTGCCGAAGGTCTTGCATAAGGCTGGCGGCGTCCCCATGGTCGGACAAGTGTTGCGGGCGGTAAAAGATGCCGGAACAAAGCGGGAAATCGTGGTTGTCGGTTTCGGAGCGGGAGCGGTTACGGCCTATGTAGGCGAGACGGCGGAGACCGTTGTCCAGAAGGAGCAGCTCGGCACGGGCCATGCCGTGTTGCAAGCCGAATCTTTATTGCAAGGCGAAAAAGGGATCTTGCTTGTTACATGCGGCGACACCCCGTTAGTACGGACAGAAACATTCCGTGCCCTCTTGGATTGTCATAAAAAGACGCAAGCATCGGCTACAGTTTTGACAGCCTGTATGCCTGACCCTACAGGATACGGCCGGGTTATTCGAAGTGCGGACGGAAAGGTTTCGAAGATTGTCGAACAAAAAGACGGTACTTCGCAGGAACTGGCTGTAAACGAAGTCAATGCGGGAATTTATTGCTTTGAATTACCCGAATTATGGGAGTTGTTACATCGCATCGGCAATAATAATGCCCAAGGCGAGTATTATTTAACCGACATTATCGGCATGCTTGTTGCTGACGGTAAGACGGTAAGCGCCGTAGCGGCTGAAGATTATAGAGAAACTTTGGGTGTCAACTCCAGATTACAGTTGGCCCAGGCGGAAAAAATTTTGCGAGAACGCAAACTGGAAGAGTTAATGACAGAAGGCGTTACGGTACAGGATCCGTCCAATACGTATGTGGAAACTACGGTAACGGTCGGGCGCGATACGGTTTTATATGCGGGCACGGTCTTGGAAGGTCGAACGG
This sequence comes from Megasphaera sp. AF13-6AC, assembly GCF_027685385.1. Taxonomy (NCBI): domain Bacteria; kingdom Bacillati; phylum Bacillota; class Negativicutes; order Veillonellales; family Veillonellaceae; genus Megasphaera; species Megasphaera sp. AF13-6AC. The sequence goes on along the minus strand of NZ_JAQCUN010000110.1, from coordinate 386 downwards.
TAATCGGAGAGAATTGTGAAATCGGTCCCTTTGTGCGATTGACAAATGTTGCCATGGGAGACGGGAACAGCTTGCAATACACCTATGCTCATGACTGTACGATAGAAAATAATCTGACCGC
>NZ_JAQCUN010000110.1:0-255 GCF_027685385.1 Megasphaera sp. AF13-6AC | reverse complement strand
TACGATAGAAAATAATCTGACCGCCGGTCCTTTCGTTCACTTCAGACCGAAAACCCATATTGAAGACCATGTAAAAGTGGGGAACTTTATGGAAGTCAAGAATTCACATATCGGTGAAGGAACGAAATTACCGCATCTCAGCTATATCGGTGACAGCGATGTGGGGGCCGGTGTCAATATCGGCTGCGGCACGATTACGGTTAACTATGACGGCAAGGTTAAACATCGCACGACTATCGGTAACCACGCTTTTGT
>NZ_JAQCUN010000011.1:0-22413 GCF_027685385.1 Megasphaera sp. AF13-6AC | reverse complement strand
GACTTTACGTTGGAAGAGTTCAACGCTCGTCACTGGCCTTTGTCAGAGGTAACCTACGATTTACACGGCAGTGACATTTTAAATGAGGCTATGACCGAGTATGAAGCGAAGTTCAGCGGCCTCGGACAACCGATTTTTCATTGTGTAGCCGCCAAGCCGGCAAAGGATGTTGATGATGAACAACAAGAAGGCTAAACAGATGTATCGGGCCATGCTGTTGCTCTTAGGAGCCTTTGCGCTCCTCTGGGTTATCGGTACGGTCAATGTTTTCAGTGCTACTTTTGCGGAGGACCGTCTTTCAGGCAGTGCTTACGGACACTTATTGCGACAATTGGTTTTTTCCGCAGTCGGTCTGATACCTGCAGTTATGGTTTTTCGTAGTGACTATCACCGGTTGTCGAAATATTCTAAACTCATGTACGTTGTAACCCTTTTGCTTTTGTTGGCCGTACCCTTAATCGGCATAGAAGCAAACGGTGCCAGACGTTGGCTCGGCATCGGTAAGCTTACCTTTCAACCCTCGGAACTGGCAAAATTGACGGCCATCTTATGTACGGCTTCTTTGCTGACACCTATGTTGAAGGCCGGTAAGGAGGTTACATTTTTGGCACCTCTCTCGCATAATAAGAAAGCACATGTTTGGCAACGCTTTCCCTGGTGGCCGCAAAGAGCACTGCTCTTGACGCTGGTCTTGGCAGTTCCCGTTTTTAAGCAACCCGATGCGGGTACGGCTATTATTATCTTGACTTTGCCTGTTTTGATGGTTTGGATCAGCGGGGCTAAGCTTATGGAAGTAAAGTGGCCCGCTTTGCTTGTTGCCGTAGGCGCCATTTTTTTCGTTCTCTACGAGCCGTATCGAAGAGATCGCATTATCGCGTGGATCGATCCGTGGGAGTATGAGAAGACCTTGGGTTACCAGACCGTCCAGGGGTTGATTGCTATCGGGTCGGGGGGGATTTTCGGCCAAGGCTTGGCGGAGGGGATCAGTAAATTCAGTTACTTACCGGAAGCCCATACAGACTTTGCCTTTGCCGTCTTAGCCCAGGAATTGGGGCTAAGAGCCTCTCTGGGAATGATCGTGCTTTTCGGCATTATTTTAGTATACGGATGTAAGTGTGCCGTTATGTGTCAAGACCCGTTCGGAAGATTGTTGGCTTTTGGGACGACCATGTATTTCGGCGTTCAGGGATTTATCAACATCGGCATGGTTAGCGGGGTGCTTCCCGTTGTCGGAGTGCCTTTGCCGTTTATCAGCTACGGCGGGACATCCTTGATTGTTAATATGATTGCAGCGGCTATTTTATTAAATATTTGTAAGTCAAACAGGCGGGAAGCGGAACGGCAAACGCGACTTGCCGAAGAACGCGAGCTCACCTCTATGAGAGATGAAACTCGTAGTGTATTTAGACCGGGCCGTCACTAATTGTTAGGAGAGTAGTCATGAGACAACACAGAATCATTCAAGTTGACGAACGTCTGCCTTTATTGCAGACTATTCCTTTGAGTTTACAGCATTTATTTGCCATGTTCGGGTCTACGGTTTTAGTGCCGTTTTTACTGCATGTTGATCCGGCTACGGCTCTTTTTATGAACGGCATAGGTACGATTTTGTATCTTCTCATTTGCAAAGGGCGCTTGCCGGCTTACTTAGGATCGAGCTTTGCCTTTATATCCCCTGTTTTGGCCGTGTGTGCGACATCGGGGATGGATTACGGCGATGCCCAAGGCGGATTCATTGTTTTTGGTTTATCCTTTATCGTCTTGGCCGGCATTGTAAATAAAGTGGGGACACGCTGGATAGATGTCCTTTTCCCGCCGGCAGCTATGGGAGCGGTCGTTGCCATTATAGGTTTGGAACTGGCTCCTTTGGCTATGACTATGTCCGGTTATCTCGGCGAGGCATCGGGCATGACAAATGAAACGGCCATGATTATATCCACTTTTACACTCATTGTAACCTTGTTGGCGACGGTACTGGGTCGTGGTTTTATCGGTATTATTCCTATTCTTATCGGTGTCATTTCGGGATATATCCTTTCCTGGTTTATGGGCGTTGTAGACTTTTCGGTAGTAGAAACTACACCGTGGATTTCCGTGCCGACTTTTTATGAACCGAAGTTCAATCTCAGTGCCATTATGATGATTATGCCTGCTTTGTTCGTCGTTTTTGCCGAGCACTTAGGGCATCTTTTCGTCACAAGTGATATTGTGGGGCGCAACCTTATTGAAGATCCGGGTCTTCATCGCTCTCTGTTTGCCGACGGCTTGTCCAATGTTCTTTCCGGCTTAGTCGGATCTACACCGAATACGACATATGGCGAAAATATGGGGGTCTTGGCGATTACAGGTGTGTACAGTACCTGGGTTATCGGTGGGGCGGCTTTGCTGGCGGTTATTTTCTCCTTTGTCGGTAAGATTGCCGCTTTGATTCACGGTATTCCCGTTCCCGTTATGGGCGGCGTATGCATACTCTTGTTCGGTTTTATTGCCGCATCGGGGATTCGAATGCTTGTTGAAAAACACGTGGACTATACACGTTCGAAAAATCTTATTCTTACAGCTGTTACTATGATTTGCGGCCTGTCGGGGGCTACGATTGCTGTCGGTCCCGTACAGTTAAAAGGGATGGGTTTGGCAACTGTTGTAGCCATGATTTTGAGCTTGGCCTTTTTACTATTTGAAAGGCTTCATATTGATAACTACCATTAGGGATTCGGCAGAACGAGGGGATATGAATGGAGTCGTTGCATAATATAGTCCGCCGCGGAGAAGCTATGAATCGTGACGACTTAGTCAGCTTACTTTCCCTGACGGAAGCGGAGGATTTGGAAATCTTATACAGAGCCGCTTATGAAACGAAGGTGCGTCACGTAGGAAATATCGTGTATTATCGCGGCTTAATGGAGTTCTCCAATCAATGTATGAAAAACTGTCTATATTGCGGAATTCGTCGAGAAAATGCGGAAGTGAAGCGATTTCGGACGGATCTCAAAGATATAGAAAGCATGGCACAATGGGCTTATGAAAACGGTTACGGATCCGTTACGTTGCAATCGGGAGAACGACAAGACGAAGCGTTTATTCATGATGTAGAAGTCATGATTCGTACTGTAAAGGCCATCGGCGGCGGCGCCTTGGGCATCACTCTCTGTGTGGGGGAGCAATCGGAAGAAACCTATCGTCGTTGGTTCGAAGCAGGTGCCCATCGCTATTTATTGCGCATTGAGACATCAAACCGTAAGCTTTATGAGACCTTGCATCCTCATGATGGGCTGCACAGCTGGCAGAAGCGGTACGATTGTTTAAAGGCGTTGGATCGCGTAGGGTATCAAGTAGGAACCGGTGTTATGATCGGCTTGCCGGGACAAACGGTGGAAGATCTGGCTGATGACATCCTCTTTTATAAAAAAGAAAATATTGACATGATCGGCATGGGGCCGTATGTCATTCATGGCGAGACTCCTTTGGGACGATATGCTGTGAACGAAGATCTTGATATAAAGTCTGAACGAAATCGGAGATTGCGGCTGGGATTGATTATGATTGCCGTAACCCGGCTTTTCTTACCTGACTGCAATATTGCGTCGACAACAGCCTTGCAAGCTTTGCATCCTTTGGGGAGAGAAAAGGGGTTAAAGGCGGGGGCCAATGTGCTTATGCCCATTATTACCCTGCCGAAGTTTCGCAAAGACTATTTACTTTACGATAACAAGCCGTGTGTGGACGACACGCCGTCGCAGTGTCGCCAATGTATTGCCGCCCGTGTTGCCTCGGTGGGGGATAGGGTAGGTTTCGGGAAGTGGGGAGATGCTCCGCATTTTCAGAAAAAACATGAAAGAACATAAGACGGGACTGCATCCCGTCTTTTTTTTGCGTATACTGTTATACGGATATGAGAAATGACGGGATTGAATTCGGAGGAAGAGACTGTGAACGACATAAAACTGTCTAAGTCTGAACGAACGGCCGCTTTTTATTGGGACCTGTTTCGTTCCACATTTATTATCAGTGCCGTAACTGTAGGCGGCGGATTTGTTATCATTCCCCTTTTACGAGGAAAGTATGTTGATGATTTCGGTTGGTTGACAGAGAAAGAGACTTTGGACCTTGTAGCTATCGCCCAATCTATGCCGGGTGTTGTAGCCGTTAATTCCGCAATCATTCTCGGTTATCGTATGGCCGGTCTTATGGGATCTTTAGTAGCTGCAACGGCCACGGTATTGCCGCCTTTATTGATTTTGTCGATTATTTCCGTTTTTTATGAATTTTTTATTCAGAATTATTATATTAAATTGGTCTTACGAGGTATGCAGTGCGGGGCAACGGCACTTATCGTTAATGTGGGTATTGATTTATTTTTAAAACAGTGTAAGCGTAAGCTAATCTTGCCTATTCTTATTGTTCTGGCCACATTTATAGCCAATGTGGTCTTTGAAATTAATATAATGTACCTTATTTTAACGGACGGTCTCATAGGTCTCTTGTTTATGCGTTCGGCTAAGTATGATTAGGGAGCGGACAGATGATATATCTCTTATTATTCTGGGAATTTTGTAAGGTCAGTGTTTTTTGTGTCGGCGGCGGATATGCGTCTATGCCGCTCATCCAGGCCGGCGTTGTGGACGGGTATCATTGGCTTACTATGAGTGAATTCGTTGATATTTTTACGATTTCGCAAATGACGCCGGGCCCCATCGGCATCAACGCGGCAACCTTTGCAGGTATGAAGACGGCCGGTATTTTCGGCGGTGTAGCGGCAACTGTCGGCTTTGTCGTACCCTCTCTTTGTATCGGCATTACCTTGGCTAAAATTTTCTTGAAGTACGGTGATATCGGTCCTGTACGAGGTGTTCTAAACGGCTTGAGACCTGCTGTAGTGGGGCTTATTTGTGCCGCATCCATCGACTTTATTCTTCTGGCGCTATGGAACACAGAGGAATTACCCGTACACTGGAGCGATCTCAGTTTGGGGGGGCTGGTGTTGCTTATTGTGACGCTGGTCGCCGTGCGGCGCCATATAGGTGTCATTACAATTCTTGTCGCTTCGGGAGTCTTGGGACTTGTATTGGGGATGGCCGGGTTACTTATCGTGTAGAGATTCTTGACTGTCGTCTTTTGAATTTGATATACTTATTCCGTTACGGAAGGGTGTCCGAGTGGTTTAAGGAGCTAGTCTTGAAAACTAGTGATACCGCAAGGTACCGTGGGTTCGAATCCCACCCCTTCCGCCAGTAGAGAAAAAAAGAGGAATCGTATGACTCGATTCCTCTTTTTTCAGATATATGAAGGAGGCCTGTGATATGTCTTTAGTATCATCAGAGACTGTCTTGGCAGTATCGACCGCCGTATTCATCATTATTTGTCTTGCTTTTTATGCAGTCGGTCGGAAAAATCGTACGGATCAATCACCCTTTGCGTTGAAGTTTGTAAAAGAGGACGACGGGGCATTACGTATAGAAGTCAGCGGTTTTTCCGATAGCGAGCCGAACCGAAAAGCACGGTTTAAGCGAGAATACGGAGAAGGCCGCATCGTATCTCATGAAGGCATAGCCTATGCGGTCGATGTCTTGGAAGAGAAACGGATAGAAACGGATACGGTTATGGTCTGTCGCTTGAAAAAATTGGGATAATAAACACGGTTGCCGATAGGTGACCGTGTTTTTCTTTGTCATCAAGATAAAAAGACATACAGATATAAGTTAAAGACAGAATTGCCATGATATTGTTTAGAAAGAAATACTATAAAAGTAAACCTCGACTTAGCCGGCTTTCGTTAAAAACAAAATGATTGACAGATAGCCTTGTCAAGCGGCTTATCCTTGATATTTCACGGTATTTATGTTATATATTTAACTGTACGTTTATATCTTAAAACAGGTTTTAGAGAAAAGGGGCAGTGATATGTATCACATAAGCGTTCTGACAGGACATCAAGACGAAGATGATTTTGGAGAGCGGTTGAGCGATATTGCCGAAGTGGAATATTGCTCTGCTGAAGATGAAGATGAATTGATAGATCAACTGGACGGCACGGATATACTCATTTGTGACGATGAGCCTGTATCGGGCCGAGTTCTGGAAGAAACAGATGATTTAAAACTTATTGTCGTAATGGGGGAGGAAACCTCTCATATCGACTTACAGACGGCACAAGATCGTAATATCAAGGTCGTGTGTCTTCATGATTATTTTGATGAAGATGTGGCAGATCATGCATGTGCCATGATTTTAGCTTTATTACGTCAAATTCCCGAATATGCCTATGATGTACGTGATAACAATCGTTGGCAGTTCGGATCCGTGCCTTGGCCGTTACATCGTGTATCGGCAAACCTTATAGGGATTGTCGGCTTCGGTCGGATCGGACAGCTGGTAGCGGAACGTCTGCGCCCCTTCGGGTGCGGCATACAGGCATACGATCCCTTTGTGAGTGAGAAAACCATGCTCGACAACGGTGTAACGCCTGTGGATTTTGATAAATTATTAAAGACCAGTGACTTGATTACCTTGCACTTGCCGGTTGAAGAGGCAACGCAGAACATGTTTCAAGAAGAACAGTTGGAACGCATGAAAAAGGGTTCTATGTTGGTTAATTGCGGCAGTGGCGGGCTCGTTGACGAGGCGGCTTTATATCATGCCGTTGATGACGGGCATATTCGCAGCGTTGCTTTGGATACCTTGACAACGGAGCACCCGAGCACCATGTTTTTGGAAATGCTGGAGCGCCCCGAGTTTTTACTCACACCTGATGTTCGGGCACATTCGGTAGAGGCGGAGAAAGCGAAATACGATGATGCGGAACGGTACATTCGCCTCTTTCTGGATGATAAGATGGAAGATATTCCTTTTGTGAGCTTATCCTCTGAAGAAGAATAGGCGACTGAAACGTTGTAAGACGGTAAAAACGGGAGGAGACTGTCATGCGTAGTTGGAAACTGATTCTTTGCTTACTGCTAGCGGTAGTCGTCTTAGTCGGGTGCGGTAAGACCAAAGAGGAGAACTCGATGACCTCGGACGGAGCAACAAAGGCTGAAACGAAGATGGCCGTTCCGGAAAAAGGGATTCCGGTCCTTATGTACCACATGATTGGTGATATAGAGGATAACGATGCGGTATTAAAAGAATCACACCTGAGAGAGCAAATGAAGTTTCTCAAGGATAACGGATTCCACCCTTTGACATTGGATCAGCTTTACGAATATGTGATGTTTAATAAGCCTGTTCCGGAAAAGTCCGTAGTCATTACTTTTGATGACGGCTATGTCGATACGTACTCTATCGTAATGCCGCTTATGAAAGAATATGGCTTTGCCTGTACCGTCTTTATTCCCACCTATGATGCCGATCAGGGAACTCGCTTATCATGGAATCAGATTAAGGAGATGCAAGCGTCGGGTATGACCATTGCCGGGCACGGATATCACCACGAACGTTTGGCACAAATGAATGAAGACGTGCTCAATAGAGAAGTGGCTATGTGCCAGAAAGAGCTGAAGGAACAATTGGGGATCACGAATGAATACTATTGCTATCCTTACGGCTCTAACGACGAAGCATCGCAGAAAGCTATGAAGAAGAACGGTATCAAGTTGGCGTTTACCATGAATCCCGGTTGGGTGAAATACGGGGATAATCCGTATGCACTTAAGCGTATTTGGATCGGAAATGCTGTAGATATAGAAAACTTTAAGCAACGGGTTACTACCGAAGCATACGAAGACCGATAAAAGTGCAAGCTTTACGGGATTGGGGTATATATGAAGATAGCAAAAGAAATCGGTAAATTTTTGTTGGTGACATTACTCTTTTTTGCAGTGTCGTCACCCTTTGTCGTCCTTTTCGGACCCTTTGACAACATTAAACGCACTGTTGTGGGGGCAATTTTGAAAAGTCGCCATCCGCAATATATTACTTGGTTGTTTTCTCAGGAAGAAATAGACCGTATCTTAGGCGGAATCAGCACGGCGCCGAAACAGGAGTTATTCAAGTTTACGGCACGTACCGATTCTTCCTTAAAACTGAAGAATATCGATTCCAGTCGCTTTAAGGGGTTCTTATTGGAAATACCCGACCCGAAACGGGTGCAGATTGCGACGGCGGAAAATCTTGATGAAAAAGGTGAAACGACGAGCAGTATTGCTAAGCGCAACGGTGCCGTAGCGGCCATTAATGCGGGCGGCTTTTATGATGCAAACGGAACCGGTACGGGGCGCAGTCCGTACGGATTTATTATTCACGACGGGAAATTTATTTTAGGACAAAATGTGGCAGATGGCGAAGTTAATGAATTTGTCGGATTGACAGACGACGGAAACCTCATAGCCGGTAACTATAGCAAGGGTGAGCTGATTTCCATGGATGTGAAAGAAGGTATCTCCTTCGGTCCGGCCTTAATCGTTAACGGTGAACGCATGATTACCAGCGGTGACGGCGGTTGGGGTGTCGGTCCGCGTACGGCTATCGGACAAAAGAAAGACGGTACTGTTTTATTCCTCGTCATTGACGGGCGTCAGCCGTCTTACTCCATCGGAGCCACGTTGCGAGATGTACAAAATATTTTGTATGAAGAAGGCGCCTATATTGCGGCTAACTTGGACGGCGGTTCGAGTTCTACCTTATATATGAACGGTAACGTCGTCAACAAGCCGGCAGACCTTCTGGGTGAGCGCATGATTCCGACGGCGTTCATTGTGAAGTAGGAGGGGCGTATGAAATTAAAAAAAGTAGTACTTACCTTTGCAGCCGGTCTTGCCCTGCAAGCCGGCATATACTATTATTTGGATAACGTTCTTTTTGCGGCTACATCGGACTATCAGATTGACGGAACGAATAAGCAGGAAGCCATGGGATTCGGCGTCGAGCCGGACGGGCAGGCATACTATTCTTTTGATAAACGGTTTATGGCCACCGTCGTAGGTGATACGGTAACGATTTACCAAGCCGGTAAAAAAGGAGAGTCGCAAAAAATCAGTTTGCACGGTCGCAAACTGTCTTTCTTCGAATGGTTGCCCGATCGGGATTTGGCGATTTTCGCCACATATGGACGAGATGAGCGTACAGGAGAATACGGCGTATACTTGGCTCAGTACAATCCTTTAGCACCGGATCGTGAATTGGATACGGAAATTGAAAAAGCCCCGGAAGACAGTAAGATTGTCGATGTAGCGTATTCGGTGGCGACCAATGTCGTATACATGAAACTTCAAGTCGGTGAAAATAAGTTCCGTATTTATCGGACCGATGCCAATTATGATACGCGGAGAATTCCCGTACAAGCTGAAAATATCGGTCGCATTGCCGTCTTTTATGATAGCGATGTGTTCTTCTACGATAACTTGCGTACAGGCGTTGTCTATATGCTTGAAGGTGATACGGGAACGTGGCGAGAAATTTCACCTAACGGTCGGTTCCGTCTTGTGGGTATAGACGGGCAGGAAATTTACATTGCCGAGGTAAATAAGGACGGGAAGGTGACGGCAGCATACCGCGGTCGATTACGTCAAGGTTTTACGAAAATTGCAACCTATTCTACGCCTGAAGATTTTAATAAAATTACTTTGGACAGTATGCATGAAGCGTCTGATAAGGCCGATAACGCTAAATAAAGGAGGCGTATAGGCAATGGCAAAGCATAAAATTCCTAAAAACCGTTCTCTTAATGAAATGTTTGCAGGCGTAAAAGAAGAGCTTACCTTTGAAACGGGAGGAGTCGAGGATGAACCTCAAGTCGGTTTGACCAATCTCCCCCAAGGGCGGCAGCATAATTCATTGAGAAAAGAGTTTTTTACGAAGGAGTTGCAAGAACAGGTAGGAGCGCTTCTTCTGGATATAAAATTAGCCTACTACAAAGACGGCGTCGGCGAAGTGTCGTTGAAAGTTGTCAGAGACGGTAATAATGTCGTTATTAAGACGACACCGAAAAAGGTATAAATCAGTTAGGGGTCTTAATCATGGAAGTGTATAAAAAAATTGTCGTTCCTTATGACGGATCGACGCACTCTCAGTTAGCGTTGGAACATGCAGCCTTTTTGGCAAAATTATCGGGCGGAACCATTTCCGTTCTATATGTAGCATCATTAACATCGGCAGCTACCCGTATCAGCGGTTTTTTCGGCAATTATGATGCCGGCGCCGTAGCTGATCGAGTTCGTGAAAAAGGCGAAGAAATTTTGCATAAAGCCAAGGCAACTATTCCTGCGGAAATTGCGACGGAAGAACTTTTTGAAGTAGGCTCTCCGGGTGCCGTCATTACGGATGTTGCTGAAAGGGTAGGCGCGAATCTCATTGTCATGGGCTCACGCGGTCTGGGAACCTTTGCCGGTGTAGCTTTAGGTTCGGTCAGCACGTATGTACTGGAACATACGAAGATTCCGGTCATTGTTGTAAAATAAGTTTATTACGCTTCCGGTCGGCGGCATAACCCGTAAACCGGAAGTTTTTTTATTCAGGGGGGATTTTAGTATGAGAAGTGATATTGTAAAAAAAGGCAGTACCAGAGCTGCACATCGGGCTCTTTTCCATGCCATGGGATATACGGATGAAGATTTGCAAAAACCGTTAATCGGTGTTGTAAATGCATTTAATGAAATTATTCCCGGCCACATTCATTTGCGTCAAATTGCGGAAGCGGTAAAACTCGGAATTGCCGCAGCCGGCGGCACGCCTATTGAATTTCCGGCTATCGGTATCTGTGACGGCATTGCAATGGGTCACGGGGGTATGCGATATCCGTTGGCCAGTCGTGAACTTATTTGTGATTCCATTGAGGCCGTTACAAACGGTCATGCTTTTGACGGTTTGGTCATGATCCCGAACTGTGATAAGATAGTGCCCGGCATGTTGATGGCAGCCGGTCGTGTTAATATTCCGACCGTAGTGGTCAGTGGCGGTCCTATGTTGGCAGGTCGTTATGAAGGACAGGATATCAGTGTCAGCACAGTGTTTGAAGCGGCCGGTAAATTCGAATCCGGACAGATTACGAAAGAGGAACTTCACCATATGGAAAATTCGGCCTGTCCCGGCTGCGGTTCTTGCTCGGGTCTTTTTACTGCCAATACGATGAATTGTATGACCGAAGTATTAGGTTTGGGATTGCCCGGAAACGGTACTGTCCCTGCCGCTTATTTCGGGGCTCGGCGTATGTTGGCCAAACAGGCCGGTTCGGTTATTTTGGATATGGTTAAAAAGGATATTAAACCTCGCGATATTATGACCCGCGAAGCGTTTGAAAATGCTATTGCCGTTGATATGGCTATCGGCGGTTCGACCAATACGGTTTTACATTTACCGGCTATCGCACACGAAGCCGGTGTAGAATTGCCGCTGTCTTTGTTTGATGAAATCAGCAAAAAAGCGGCTTATATTACAAAGCTCAGTCCCGGGGGTACGTATCATATGCAGGATTTGGGGGAGGCCGGCGGCATTTCGGCGGTCATGAAGGAGTTGACAAAGTTAGACCTGATTCATACCGATGCCGTAACCGTAACGGGCACGGTAGGAGAACGCATTGCCGGTGCTAAGATTACGAGGCCGGAAGTTATTCATACCGTAGAAAATGCTTATATGAATAAGGGCGGGATTGCTATACTGACGGGAAATTTGGCTCCTGACGGATCTGTCGTTAAGGAAAGCGCCGTCGATCCGGAACTTTCCGTGTATGTAGGTACGGCTAAATGCTATGACTCGGAAGAAGCGGCTATTGAAGCTATTATCGGCGGAGAAATTAAAGAAGGTCATGTCGTTGTTATTCGTTATGAAGGCCCGAAGGGTGGACCCGGTATGCGTGAAATGCTCAATCCTACAGCGGTTATTACAGGCATGGGATTGAAGGTAGCTCTTTTGACGGACGGACGTTTCAGCGGTGCCAGTCGCGGTGCCTGCATCGGTCATATTTCGCCGGAAGCAATGGAAGGCGGCCCTATTGCATTCATTAAAGACGGCGATAAAATCAGTATTAATATTCCTGAACGAAAACTTGACTTATGCGTGCCTGATGAAGAGTTGGCGGCTCGTAAAGCGGTGTGGAAACAGCCTGAACCGAAGGTAAAGACCGGATACCTTTCTCGTTATGCACGCCTTGTAACATCGGCTAATACGGGTGCGGTTATGAAATAAGGCAGGCCGCTTTATATAATAATAAAACCTCTCACGACAAATTATTTTGTCATGGGAGGTTTTTTATTATAAAGCCCGTTATTCCTCATTATGCTTGTTTTTTTACAACATAACGTAGCCCACTTGGGAATTGTCACGGGTCTGTGTCTGGCTGAGGCGGCGACGACACATTTGCCGCTGTTTTTGTCCGGATTTCTCCTTCTCACGGCTGTTGCTGCATCGATAGCAACGGCATTAGCTGAAATCTTGGGCGGTGCTTTAGCTATTTCAATGTTGACTGGTATGCCTGTTATTCCGGCGGCACTGTTTTTTTTCGACCCGTTCGGATGTTACGGAAATTGCACAGGCGCAGATTATGTTGGAGCCCATGTTGGGGAAGGGAGCGGCACTATTGTTTGCCGTAGCGCTTTTTTTGCCGGAATTGCGTCTACTATGACGGCCGGCATGGCCGGCGGTACAATCTGCGCGGGAATCTTCGGGGAAGTGTATAATATTAAGGATTATCATTCGTGGCACGGTGTAGCCCTTACGTATGTTTTGGCTGTGGTCGTTATTTGCTTCATGACCGATCCTTTTAAAGGATTGGTATATTCTCAAATTGTTCTCTCCGTCCAATTACCTCTGACCGTCTTTACACAGATTTATTTGACGTCGTCACCTAAGGTTATGGGAGTCTACGCCAACACGAAGTTACAGCGGACTGGTTTGAGTCTAATTGCTCTTATTGTCACGATTTTAAATATATTCTTACTCATAGATGTGCTTTCCTGAGAAATATGCAAATCGCTTGCATTTGCAATTGCGCAACTATATAATTGTTCATATGTAAGAGGGGGAGATACACATGCTTGAATTAAAACATATTTATTTTGCATATGATATCGGATCGCCGTACGTGCTGAAGGATATTAATCTTCAAGTTCACGACGGCGATTATATTTCCGTTGTCGGTGAAAACGGATCCGGTAAAAGTACACTTATGAAAATTTTACTTGCTTTAGTGGAACCGACGAGCGGCACCGTAGAGAATTCGTTTTCGCGCATTTCGTATGTGCCGCAACGGTTTGAGGCATTAAACTCTCAGTTTCCCATTACAGTGGGTGAGGTTATGCATTATTACCGGAAAATTCTGAAGTTGAAAGATGCGAGCCTCGCTCAGAAATACTTGCATCAAGTAGGGATGGAGAAGTATACGAACCGATTAATAGGAAATTTGTCAGGGGGTCAGTGCCAAAAAGTATTTATTGCCAGGGCTCTTATGGCACAACCGGATTTGTTGATCTTAGACGAACCGTCAGTAGGTATTGACGTGCGTAGTCAAACGGAAATGTACGACTTGCTGCATCGATTGAATCAGGAAGGTATGACCATTATAACGGTAGAGCACAATTTGCGAGCCGCAGAACGAAATTCCAAATACATGTTTCATATTACTGACGGAATGGGGCATTTATGTTCTCCTTGCGATTATGTAAAGGAATATGTTTCTGCCAATACGGGGAGTGAGTCTTATGTTTGAGTATGCATTTATGCAAAATGCCGCTGTCGTCGCCGTTCTTATTTCGTTGGTGTGTCCGCTTATCGGAATATTTCTTGTGTTGCGTCGATACTCCATGATTGGCGACGCATTATCGCATGCGTCTTTAGCCGGCGTAGCCGTGGGCTTGGCCTTGCATGCCAATCCGATTATGAGTGCTTTTGTCATTACTTCCTGTTTCGGACTCCTTATTGAAGGATTGAGACGTCGCTTTAGTCGTTATTCCGAGTTGATTCTGGTCATTATATTGACTTTTTCCGTCGGAATAGCTATTACGATTATCAGCTCGGGCGCTGTACGAGCTAATGTTGAGGGTTTTTTATTCGGCAGTATTCTTACGGTTACGAATGAAGATGTCATATCCGTTGTCATCCTAAGTGTCGTAACGTTTCTGACTGTTTGGCTTCTCTTTCCGCAATTAGTCATGCTTACCTTTGATGAAGATGCGGCTAAGATTGCCGGTGTAAAAACACGACTGATTAATTATGTCTTTTCAGTGCTCGTTGCAGCAACCGTATCCGTATCTATTCGAATTGTAGGTATTTTGGTTATCAGTTCTTTAATTGCATTGCCTGTAGCAACGGCATTACAGTTGCAGCAGGGATTTAAGAAGACACTTCTTTGGGCTGTTGTTTTCAGCTTGTTCGATGTTATTGTAGGTCTGGGACTTTCTTATGAAGTCGGCACGGCACCGGGCGGTTTGACGGCCGTTATATCCGTATTGGTTTTACTTGCCGTAATGGCGTGGAGACAAGGTCGAATGATTGCAAAGAAACGAGATGAAGGAGGTCGGGGCTGATGATTGACGGTCAGGACTATAAGCGGTTGCTTCATAGCCACAGAATGAAGAGTACAAAGCCGAGAAACGCGGTGCTTTCCGTTTTGGGAGAGAAAGATTGTGCTCTTACGGCAGAAGAAATCTATCGTGCATTGGTTCAAAAGGGAGACGGGGTAAACTTCTCGACAGTATATCGAGTTCTCGAGTTGTTTGCTGAAAAGAGACTGGTGACTAAAACCTTTTTTTCCGACTCGAGAAGTTACGGCTTTTCTTTAAAAACTGCGGAGCATATGCATCACCTTATTTGTATGAAGTGCCATAAGAGGATCGATATCTCACATTGTCCTCTGGGTGATTTTGAATGTCGGGTTGCAGCCGAAACGGGGTTTGATATTCGGGGCCATAATCTTGAACTCTTCGGCTATTGTAGCGAGTGTCGGCCTCAAGGGGAGAATACGTAACCGACATGAGTGCTTATACAGAAGAACAAAAGAAAACTCTTGAAGAGTATATAAAAAATAATGTAGAGGCGGGCTTGGAGTTGTCTTGGTATTTTGCACCGGTAGGTGAAGCGGGGTGCGGTGGGAAAGAAGACGTTCTTATGCCGGCGGCCAGTTTAATAAAAATTGCCGTCATGATAGAGGCTTTTCGTCGAAAGAAAGAAGGAACCCTTGATTTCTCAGAATGCTTGACGGTAAATGATGTCGTAGAAGGCGGTTCCTTTTATATCAAGAGAAGAGACGACTCAGTGCCGATATATGAATTGATTTTTCACATGATTACGGAAAGTGACAATACATGTACGAATATGTTGATTCGTAGTTTGGGAGTTGAACGAATTAATGAAACCGTTCGGTCTTTCGGACTTGTGAAGACAAAATTACGTCGCCACATGATGGACTTTGAAGCGGCTCGGCGCGGAGAAGAGAATACGACGACAATGAGGGAAACATCGGAACTTCTATCTTTGTTGGCACAGGGGCGGTGTGTAGGCCCCACAGAGGATCGGGCCATGATCGAAATACTAGCTGCCCAGGAAGATAATTGTTTATTGCCGGCCCAACTGCCGCATAATTTAACGGTTGCCCATAAGACGGGGCAATTAGAGGGCCTTTTTCATGATTGCGGCATTATTTACGGAAGGAAAAAGCCGCTGATTTGTGCCATAGGAGCCCGAAATGTTACGGCGGAAAGCCGTACTGTTTGGGAATTGGCGTATTTTGTACGCTATGCGTATGACGTATTGACTGCCGGAACTTGAGTCTACTTCATTATGATATAATAAAAGACAGTAAGCATTCGGAAAATCTTATAAAGAAGGAAGGCGTACGGGATGAGCGATAATGACAAGGTAACCTTGCCGACAGAGGCATCTGACGTAACGCAAGGAGACGGACCTGTATTGGAAGAACGGTATATACAGCCGTTAGCGGATATTTATAAAGTGTTAGGCGATCCGACGCGTTTGCGCATTTTACATGTGCTTTTACATAACGAAGTATGTGTGTATGATATTTCGCGTAAAATCGATATGGGGCAATCAGCAGTGTCACATCAATTACGCATTTTAAGAAACGCCCGGTTGGTACAGTTCAGACGAGCCGGCAAGGAGGTATACTACTCCTTGGCTGATCGTCATGTCTACACCCTACTGGAAGTAGGGCTGGAACATGTTTCCGAATAGACGAGAAAGGAGAACTCGGTGTATATTTGGCTAATGAGGCACGGCAGAGCGCCTCTGACAGACGGGGAAGATGCTAAACGTCAATTATCTCCACGGGGATTAGCCGATGTATCTAAGACGGCAGGGACTATGGCGACATATGTTCGTACCGGTCAAACTGTTGTCTATTGCAGTCCGACGGTAAGAACAGCGGAGACGGCTGATATCGTCTGCTCTGCTTTCGGTATAGATAGAGCCGTGCCGTCCGTGTATCTGGAAAACGGCGATTTGGGAGCCCTGTATCGCTATATACTGATTAATAACAGAAACTCTACGGTAATCTTGGTGGGACATACGCCGTATTTAGAGGCGTGGTTACGACTGTGGACAGGGACATCTCTCGAGTTTTCCCGAGCGGCAGCCGCATTGATAGATTGCGACCTTGATGAGGGGGCTGTAGGGCAGGGAAAAATACTGGCCTATTTGAATCCCTCTGCATTACCTGGATAATTAAATTGAGAGGGTGAGGTTTATGATGAAACATGTTTTGTCTATTGCCGGCACGGATCCGTCCGGCGGTGCGGGGGCTGCAGCGGACAGCAAGACATTCGGAGCACACGGGTGCTATGCCATGAATGTCATTACGGCCGTTGTTTCGCAGAATACTTGCGGTGTCCGTGATTATATGGACGTAACGCCTGAATTAATTGCTTCGCAAATAGATGCCGTATTTGAAGATATTTCTGTGGATGCCGTGAAAATCGGTATGGTCAGTGTGCCTGAGACTATTCGTATTATTGCGAGCAAATTGGATCAGTACAAACCGCCGGTAACGGTTATCGATCCGGTCATGGTTGCAACCAGCGGACATCGTCTGTTGGCCACTGAAGCGGAAGAAACATTAAAAACAGTATTGTTACCTAAAGCTTCTATAGTGACGCCCAATATTCCCGAAGCGGAAGTATTGGCCGGCATGAAAATAGAATCTTTTACCGATATGGAAGAAAGCGCAAGGCGTATTGCCGCGCTCGGGCCTCAAGCCGTATTGGTTAAGGGCGGTCATCGTGTCGGTGACGCAACGGATATTTTGTATGCCAATCAGGAGTTCACTTACTTTAAGGGCGAACATCTTGACAGCACGAGTACGCATGGAACAGGGTGCTCACTGTCCAGTGCTATTGCAGCCGATTTGGCCAACGGCCTGTCTTTAATTGACGCGGTGAGAGAGGCTAAACGCTTTGTTTTTGAGGGCATTGCACATGCGCAACCGATTGGTAAGGGGCATGGTCCCATTCATCATTTTTACGGCTTATATAAAAAAGCGGGTATGGAATAAAAGGAGACTATTATGAATATTGTACGATCTGTTAAACGAATTTGCGCAGGGGCTCTTGTTGTCTGTGCTGTAGCCGGTGTTGCTGCGGCCCAGACACCGCAAGAGGAATATGTATCGGCCCTGACCAATATGGCAGCCCATCCTGAGGGCATGTATACACTGCACCTGGATACGACCATTCCGTTTCTGATGAATGCCAGGGCAAATCAGACTCTTAGTATACAGACCCGTCCTTTTGCCGTAAAAGGACATACGGATGTACAATCGCAAGGTGTGCAACCGGTAGCGATGCGTGCGGATGTATATGCCCGACAGGAAGGCGATGCTATAGATGTCTATCATCGTGAAAATGAGGGCGAATGGATACGGGATTCGGTAAAATTAAATGATTCCGTACCCATAGAAAATAAGATGACAGCAACCCCGAAAATCGACACGACTTATTTCCAAGGTGTGAGAAAGACAGGTGCCGACACGTATGTCCTGACGGTCGATCCCTCCAAACTGAATATAGATGCTATTTTGGTGCGATTGAACTCCGTGCCGACGGCTAAGGCGTATAATTCGCAAGAATTAAAAACGATTACAGGAGTATTACAGGCTTTAAAAGAAAGCGGACCCATCGATATTACGACATACATTGATAAGAGCTCGAATAAAATCAGACATGCCGAAGTGCCCTTGACGGGGCAGTTGCGTAGCTTGATGAAATACGGGGTTATGTCTGTCGATGCGCTGACCCCGGCAGAACGCCTCATTGCGGATCAGGTGACGGATTACAGCTCCGTAATCTTGACCGTAGATTATGCACCCTTGCCGGATAAGAGCTCGAATAAAATCAGACATGCCGAAGTGCCCTTGACGGGGCAGTTGCGTAGCTTGATGAAATACGGGGTTATGTCTGTCGATGCGCTGACCCCGGCAGAACGCCTCATTGCGGATCAGGTGACGGATTACAGCTCCGTAATCTTGACCGTAGATTATGCACCCTTGCCGGATAATGTGGATTTACAGGTTCCCGACTATGTAAAGAAAAGTGCCGCTGACCGCTTTAAGGATGCAATAAAGACGGGGCAGTGCGAACCTTCTACAAGATAAAGGTATATAATAGGTTGCCGAAGGGAAAAGTGATGAAAAGACGGATTCGGATTTATGCCGAATCTGTCTTTTTTATGGCAAAAGATTTAAATATATTGACAGAAAGAGGAAAAAAGCGGAAAATATTAAGAAATGTAAACGGACGTGACTTGATAAAGCCTACCAAAGGCATTCAAATAAAGAACGTTTAGTTTAAAACTGAATAGGAGGTAAGAATTTTGGCTAAGAAGGAAAAGCTTATGGTTATCCCCTTGGGTGGTCTCGGGGAAATCGGTAAGAACATGACGGCCATTTGTTATGGTGATGACATCATTGTTCTGGATGCCGGGTTAGCCTTTCCTGACGATGATATGTTCGGCATTGACCTGGTTATTCCCGATATGAGTTATCTTATTGAGAATAAGGACAAGGTGCGTGCCGTCGTCATTACACACGGTCACGAAGATCATATAGGCGGGTTGGCATACTTGCTGAATGAAGTGAATGTACCTGTGTACGCGACCAAGTTGGTTTGCGGTCTTGTAGAAGGAAAACTGAAAGAAAATCATATAGGAAATTATACGTTAAATGAAGTGCGCCACGGTGACGAGGTGCAGATCGGCTGTATGAAGGTCGGCTTTATTCATACCAATCATTCCATTCCCGATGCGAGTGCCTTGTATTTCAAGACCCCTGTAGGAACGATCGTACATACAGGTGACTTTAAAATCGACTTGACACCTGTTGACGGATTATTGATGGATATGCACAAGTTCGCCGAATTGGGGCGTCGAGGAGTATTACTTCTCATGTCGGACAGTACGAATGCATTGCGACCGGGCTATACGGAGTCGGAAAGAACGGTAGGAGAAGCCTTCCGCAAAGAGTTTAAGGATGCTGAAGGCCGAATTATATTGGCAACCTTTGCATCCAATATTTCCCGCATTCAGCAAGCTATCAATACGGCTGTTTTGTATAAGCGCAAGGTCCTTGTCTTGGGGCGTAGTATGGTAAATAATGTGGCGATCTCTCAGGAATTGGGATACTTGGACGTGCCGGAAGGTGTTCTAATAGAAGCCGATGAACTGAATCGGTATACGGCTGATCAGGTACTTATTTTGACAACGGGAAGCCAAGGGGAACCGATGGCCGGCTTGTCCAGAATGGCATCGAATAATCATCGCAGTGTCAGTATTATGCCCGGCGATACGGTTATTATTTCGGCAACGCCTATTCCCGGGAATGAAACGGGTGTAGGTCGAACGATTGATAACCTGATGCGCTTAGGAGCGAGGGTTGTTTTCGGCAGTAATAAACGTATCCACGTATCCGGACACGGCAGCCAGGAAGAACTTAAAATTATGCTCGGTCTTATTAAGCCGAAGTATTTTCTGCCGGTTCACGGTGAGTATAGAATGCTTAAAAAACACGGCGAATTGGCAGTGGAAATGGGTGTCGAGAAGGACCATGTTCTGCTCGGCGACAACGGGCAGATATTCGAGTTTACCAGTCGTTCCGGACAAAAGGGCGGTCGCGTTAACGCGGGCCGTGTCTTTGTTGACGGGTTAGGTGTCGGAGATGTGGGCAATATTGTCATTCGCGATCGCCAGCAGTTGGCTATGGAGGGTATGGTTATTGTCGTAATGACGTTAGCTAAAGGTTCCAGTCATGCCTTGGCCGGTCCCGATATCGTTTCGCGAGGATTCGTCTATGTGCGAGACTCGGAAGAATTAATGAATGAGGCTCACGATAAGGTGGCAGCCGTTTTGGAACGGTGTGAAGATGAAAATATTCGTGAGTGGTCTGTCATTAAGTCGCAAGTACGGGACACGTTAAGTCGGTATTTGTTTGAAAAAACTAGACGCCGTCCCATGATTTTACCGATTATTATGGAAGTTTAAATAAGATGATATAATAACAGCGGAGGTCGTATTTTGCCTCCGCTGTTGAATTATTATAAAAGCAAAGGAGGGACACCTATGGAGAAGTTACGCAATCTTTCCGTTCTTGCCAAACTTATAATTCTGTTGGTGCTTCTGGCAGATTTATCGCTTGTGGTTCCCGCCACATTCCCCGTTGCCTGCATGCTTTTCCCGTTGCCCCTTGGTATCGCATATAATGCATATGGACTGAGAAGGTGTTTAGCGGTCATTGCTGTTATGACGGTATTGGCCGGTATTTTGTCGACGCCCGGGGTAGCTTTGATGCTCTTGGCCTTCTGTGCCCCCTTCGGCATGTTAACGGGACTCTTTTTTAAAAACGCATGGTCATTAAAACGTCTGATTATCATTAGCGGCGTTTTCAGTTCCGTCTTGTTTTCGGCCTTTTTTACGGGGCTCTACGCACTCTTTGATATTAATATTTTTGTGGTTGCCGGACAGGCTATGACGACGATTTTTGAACAGGCCTTACATAATGCGGCTGCGGCCGGGGTATCACAAGTAGATTTAATAAATGCACGGGCGAACGGCAAGGTTTTAACGGAAATTATGCCGTATATGATTCCTTCGGCCTTAATCACGCTATCTCTGATCTTTGTATATGTACAAGCTCAATTGAGTCGACTGATTATGGCTAAGGGCGGTTTGGATACAAGCCCGGTCCTGCCGCTGCGTTATTGGGAAATCGGTAGGCCTGTGTTATACTTATATGTGTTGGCTCAGGTTATGCAGTACTGGGGGACGACACGACATATATTCTGGCTGAATGCAGGCGGGATCAACTTGGATAACTTTACTTTTTTCCTTTTGTCCGTCAACGGTTTGGCTGTCATTTTTTTCTTTTTGGAACGACGTTTTCATGTTACTGTATGGACACGGACCTTGGTTATTCTTGTTTATATTTTCATTCCCGTTCCCGTGCAGTACTTGACGTTTTTACTCGGTTTGGCGGATGCCCTGTTTCATTTCCGTCGTAAATATCGCATTAACTGATTGTAGGAGATCCTATGCTTAAGAAATTGTTTTCCGGTAAAGCCGAATTTGTTTATTTAACGGTGATACTGATTCTGTTGGCGTTGATTGCCGTATATAACTGGGTTATTGCCGCTTTGGCATGTATTTTGATTGCCGGCGTTTCTGTTTTGACACATAAAAGTGATACAGAACGGAACCGCGAAATTACGCGATATTTTGACGCTATTTCGCAAAGTGTCGATCAGGCGACGACGTATGCCGTTCAAAATTTGCCCATAGGCATTGCGATTGTCGACAAAGATTCAGCTTTGTGTTGGGCAAACAGTGTCCTTCTCGATTGGGTCGGGGCTTCCGTTCAGGAAAATGAACGGATTGACAAGGCTATGGAAAATCTGAATGTTGAGCGGATTTGGGGGAAGACCGGATATTTTTATGAAACTATCAATGACCGCCAATATCGGGTTGTATATAAGGGTTTGTCTGATGAAATCAGCGATGGAAACGGGTATCTGATTTTGTATTTTGATGATGTGACGGAAACGGAACATCAGAAGACTCTCTTCATGAAGTCCATTCCCGTATTTGCAAGCATTGAAATCGACAATATGGAAGAAGTTGCAAAGGGAATGTCGGCAGTACAACAGGCAACGTTGTGGACTAACGTCAACAACTGTATTGTCAGTGAGTTGACGGAGCTGGGGTGTTATATACATTCGTATACTAACGGTAAATACTTTGCCTGCCTCAGTCGGTCAGCCTTAAATGTATTGACGGAAACCAATTTCTCTTTTCTTGATAAAATTCGTCGGATTCATACGGCAAATCGTATTCCCGTTACGCTCAGCATGGGGGTTGCGGCTATTCAAGAAGAGTTGCTGAATGAAGGCGATACGAATTTTGATGTTTTGGCTGAAAAGGCCAAAGCCGGACTTGATTTGGCACTCGGCCGAGGCGGCGATCAGGTCGTCGTTTATGAAAAAGACGGGACACCTC
>NZ_JAQCUN010000109.1:0-4327 GCF_027685385.1 Megasphaera sp. AF13-6AC | reverse complement strand
TGATGCTCAGATCGGTAAAGATGCGAAAGAACATTTTGAATCTTGGCAGGAAGATGCTCATCAAGCAGTAAAAGACGGTTATTCGGGCTAATTGTCAGATAAATATATATGACAATATCGGAGGTAAAGGCATGGAGATTACCGCTGCTTTGGTAAAAGAGTTGCGTGAAATTACCGGTGCCGGCATGATGGATGCCAAAAAAGCTCTTGTTGCTACAGACGGAGATAAAGAAAAAGCTATCGACTTCTTACGTGAAAAAGGGTTGGCGGCAGCAGCTAAGAAAGCTGACCGCGTTGCTGCTGAAGGCCTCGTATATTCATATATTCACGGCAATGGCCGTATCGGTGTTTTAGTTGAAGTAAACTGCGAAACGGACTTCGTTGCACAAACTGAAGGGTTTAAAGAATTGTGCAAAGACGTTGCCATGCAGATTGCGGCTGCTAAACCGGCATATTTGAAGCGCGAAGAAGTACCCGAAGATGTTATTGAACATGAAAAAGAAGTACTTCGTCAGCAAGCTTTGAATGAAGGAAAACCTGAAAAGATCGTTGAAAAGATGATTATCGGACGTATTGAAAAATACTATAAAGAAAACTGCCTGCTTGATCAGGAATTTATTAAAGATTCCGACAAGTCTGTAGGACAGGTTATTACGGAAGCTGTTGCTAAGATCGGTGAAAAAATCGATGTTCGCCGTTATGTTCGTTATGAATTGGGCGAAGGCCTTGAAAAGCGTAACGATGATTTCGTAGCGGAAGTAATGGCACAAGCTAAATAAAAGAGATACCCATAAGAGAACACCCAACCGTGTTCTCTTATTTTCTAATCAAATGCTTTCGGGAGGAACAGAGATGGACAGAAACTTTAAACGAATCGTCTTGAAATTAAGCGGTGAAGCCTTGGCGGGAAAACAGGGATACGGTATTGACCCCAAGACGGTTGACCTCATTGCCCGTGATATTGCAACGGTAACGAAGCAGGGAATTCAAGTGGCCATTGTTGTGGGCGGAGGTAATATTTGGCGCGGTCTTTCGGGCAGTGCCGAAGGTATGGATCGAGTCTCGGCCGATTATATGGGCATGTTGGCAACAGTTATGAATTCTCTGGCCCTTCAGGATGCTTTGGAAAAGCTCGGTATAGCTACACGCGTTCAGACAGCTATTAATATGCAACAGGTGGCGGAACCTTATATTCGTCGTCGTGCTATTCGTCATATGGAAAAAGGTCGCGTTGTTATCTTCGGAGCCGGCACGGGCAATCCTTACTTCTCGACGGATACAACGGCAGCATTGCGTGCCGCCGAAATTGAAGCCGATGCTATCTTAATGGCTAAAAAGTTTGTTGACGGAGTTTATGACAGCGATCCGAAACTGAATCCCGATGCTAAGAAATTTGACAGATTGACGTATTTGGATGTTATCAAAAAAGAACTGGGCGTTATGGATGCCACGGCTACGACATTATGTATGACCAACGATATTCCCATCCTCGTATTTTCCATTGATATTCCCGGTAACATTGTAGACGCCGCATCAGGGAAAGAAGTAGGTACGATAGTCGACAAAGGGGAATAAAAACGGTATCATATAGTTAATATATTTGCGATAAGGAAGTGACGGCAATGGAAATTCAAGAATTATTAAATGAGTGTGAGGCTAAAGCGGATAAAACGATTGAGAATTTTAAACGTAACTTATCTTCCATTCGGACCGGTCGGGCAAGCACCTCCTTGTTAGATCGTGTATCCGTCGACTATTACGGAACACCGACACCGGTTAATCAAGTGGCTAATGTATCGGCTCCGGAACCTCGTTTAATTACTATTTCTCCGTGGGAACGTACTATGCTCGGTGAAATTGAAAAGGCTATTTTGAAGTCCGACTTGGGTTTAAATCCCAATAACGACGGTACGATTATTCGTCTTGAAATTCCTCAACTTACGGAAGAGCGCCGTAAGGAATTAAGCAAAAAAGTCGGCAAAGAGGCGGAAGATGCTAAAGTTGCCGTACGAAATATTCGACGTGATTCGAACGATGCCGTAAAGAAGAGTGAAAAGAAGAAAGAAATTACGGAAGATGACAGCAAGGAAGCACAGACGAAAATCCAAAAGATTACGGATGCGAAGATAAAGCAAATAGATGAAATTAAAGATAAAAAAGAAAAAGAAGTAATGGAAGTATAATGGATATATACAGTTTATTTGGCATGCCCCTAGGGTATGCCAAATCTTCATTAGAGCGAGAGAATATGAATTATACAGTCGTCATGACAGAATCGACAAGCCGTTTCTTTCATTCCGATTCGGATCGATTATATGTAGTAAGAGTCCGGCAAGGGGAAAATGGCACTGTCGAATTGGTAGCCAATTCCCGAATGGAGGCCGGCGAAACTGTAAAGAAGTTACTGCATAAATAGGAGAATTAGGGTATGCTCGGAAATTTATTTTCCAAAGAAAAATCGGATATTGAGGTTCAACATAATGATTTGCCCTTAGATATGACACGAGTTCCTCACCATGTAGCTATTATTATGGACGGTAACGGCCGTTGGGCCAAACGTCGCGGCATGCCCCGGAGTGCCGGGCATAAAGCCGGAGCGGATACCTTGAAGCAGATTATTATGGCTGCTGATGAACTGGGAATCAAGGTGCTTACGGTCTATGCCTTTTCCACGGAAAACTGGAAGAGACCGGAAGAAGAAGTTTCGTATATTATGAATCTCATGCTTACGTATTTAAAGAAAAATCTTGCCGATTTGGATGCTAAAAACGTACAATTGAGATTTATCGGGGACAGAACCCGTTTGTCGAAAGACCTACAAGAGCTGTTTAATACGGCGGAAATTTCTATGCACAAGAATTCGGGGCTTATTGTCAATGTGGCTGTCAACTACGGTGGTCGCGGGGAAATTGCGACAGCTGTAAAGTCGATTGTAAAAGATGTGGAGAATAAAAAAATAGATGCTTCACAGATTTCGGAAGAGTTGATAAGCACTTATTTGTATACAGCACCTGAAAATGAAGTGGATTTATTAATTCGCCCGGGGGCGGATTTACGTATCAGTAATTATTTATTATGGCAAATCGCTTATGCCGAATTTTGGTACACCGACCTGTGCTGGCCCGATTTCACGAAAGAAACGCTTATAGAGGCTATCAAATCTTATCAGGGAAGAGATCGTCGTTTCGGCGGTTTGCATGAGGAGTAAGAAATGTTGAGTACACGTGTGGCGTCCGGCCTGATTGGCGGTGCAGCCGTAATTTTTATAATTTATGAAGGCGGTTGGCCTTTTTTCGCACTTATTGCTTTACTCGCCGTAGGCGGTTGGTTTGAGTATGTAAAGATGACGGGAACTGAAGGTAAGGGTATACCCAAAAGAGCCGTTACCTGTTGGCTTCTGTTTTTGTTGGCTGCCTTTGCCTTTGACAGTGTAAAGTTGATGACTTTAGCTGCCGTTCTATTACCCGTCTGCCTTTGGGTACGTACGGTTATTCGTCATAAAAACATATCCTTGGCAGATAGTGCACGGACTCTTTACGGGGCCGTTTATATTGCTCTCGGATTTTTTTCCGTTTTAGCATTGCGCAGCGGCACTGTCGGGTCTTATTATACCAATGATTTTGCAGCTGTAATGCTTGAGCCTGGACGCTTTTTTATGTTTCTCCTCCTTTTTTGTACCTGGGCAAGCGATACGTTTGCTTATTTTACGGGACGGGCCTTGGGAAAAAATAAACTTTGCCCTACTATCAGTCCCGGTAAGACCGTTGAAGGGGCTTTGGGCGGCTTTATCGGTACGATTCTTACCTCCGTTATCTTTTCCCTATGTTTTCATTTTTCCGTTCTCCATGCCTTGGTAATAGGAGTTGTCATCGGTATCGCGGCCCCCTTGGGGGATTTGGTGGAATCTGTGTTGAAGAGAACCTATGGAATTAAGGATTCGGGACATGTTATACCCGGTCACGGCGGAATCTTAGATCGCTTTGACAGCTTGTTGCTTGCGGCACCGTTGGTATATGCTTACCTTGTATTGGCGGCTTAGGTTCGGGAAAGGAGTTTAGCGTGGGGATTACCTTGGCAGCGACCGTCTTCGTGTTCAGCTTAATTGTTTTTGTTCATGAGGCGGGACATTTTATTA
Organism: Megasphaera sp. AF13-6AC; assembly: GCF_027685385.1. Taxonomy (NCBI): domain Bacteria; kingdom Bacillati; phylum Bacillota; class Negativicutes; order Veillonellales; family Veillonellaceae; genus Megasphaera; species Megasphaera sp. AF13-6AC. The sequence goes on along the minus strand of NZ_JAQCUN010000109.1, from coordinate 192 downwards.
CGGCCAAATTAACGGGCATGCAAGTCGATGAATTCGCTATCGGCTTCGGGCCGAAATTATACAGCCGTAAGTACGGTGAGACCGTATATTCATTGCGGATTATTCCCTTAGGCGGGTTTAATAAAATTGCCGGTATGTCGGATGAAGAAGAGCTTAACGAGAGATCGTTTTTAAACAAGCCCGTTCGCTCCA
>NZ_JAQCUN010000108.1:0-4338 GCF_027685385.1 Megasphaera sp. AF13-6AC | reverse complement strand
TGCCGGTGACAGTATTATTATGGTAGCCACGGATCGAATTTCCGCATTCGACCATATTTTGAAAAACCGTATTACTCACAAAGGTGCCGTGCTGACACAAATGTCCAAATTTTGGTTTGACTTTACATCCGACATTTTGCCGAATCACATGATTTCAGTCAATACGGACGATATGCCCGAATTTTTCCGTACAGAAGAATTTAAGGGAAAGAGCATGAAATGCCGTAAGCTTACTATGCTTCCCTTGGAATGTATCGTACGAGGCTATATTACAGGCAGCGGTTGGGCAAGTTATCAGAAAAACGGTACGGTCTGCGGTATTAAATTGCCTGACGGCTTGCAAGAGTCTCAGCAACTTCCGCATTCGACCATATTTTGAAAAACCGTATTACTCACAAAGGTGCCGTGCTGACACAAATGTCCAAATTTTGGTTTGACTTTACATCCGACATTTTGCCGAATCACATGATTTCAGTCAATACGGACGATATGCCCGAATTTTTCCGTACAGAAGAATTTAAGGGAAAGAGCATGAAATGCCGTAAGCTTACTATGCTTCCCTTGGAATGTATCGTACGAGGCTATATTACAGGCAGCGGTTGGGCAAGTTATCAGAAAAACGGTACGGTCTGCGGTATTAAATTGCCTGACGGCTTGCAAGAGTCTCAGCAACTTCCGGAACCTATCTTCACCCCCAGCACTAAAGCGGAATTGGGTGACCATGACGAAAACGTATCCTTTGAAGAAAGCATTGACGTACTGGAAAAAGCCTTTCCCGGTAAAGGCCGTGAATATGCCGAAAAGGTTCGGGACTACACGATTGCCTTATATAAAAAATGTGCAGACTACGCTCGTACTCGCGGCATTATCATTGCCGATACGAAGTTTGAATTCGGTATTGATGACGCAGGCCGGGTAGTCTTGGGTGATGAAATGTTGACTCCCGACAGTTCTCGTTTCTGGCCGTCGGAAGGCTATGCTCCCGGAAAATCTCAACCGTCTTATGACAAGCAATTCGTTCGCGACTGGTTAACGGCTAACCCCGACAGCGACTACTTATTGCCTGATGACGTTATCAAAAAAACGATTGCCAAATATATAGAAGCTTATGAATTACTGACGGGAGAAAAATTCTCATTCTAATTACAACGCCTTGGTTTCCGACTACGAAATCAAGGCGTTTTCATGTATGAAATACATATGTATCTCTCTTATGTGTCAAAATAAAGATATTCTCTTCTTGCCCCCTTTCAAAATACAACATATACTTATATATGATACTCTAATTTTTTCAAAGGAGCGTGTATTATGACTGAAGAAAAAGGGTTCTTAGACCGCCTGTTTAAATTACAGGAAAACGGTACAACCGTAAAGATTGAGTTTCTTGCGGGTATTACTACTTTTATGACCATGGCTTACATTTTGGCCGTCAATCCCATTATTCTAAGTGCTGCCGGAATGGATAAAGGGGCTGTTCTTACGGCAACAGCCCTGGCCTCCTGCTTGGGGACTATTTGTATGGCCGTCTTTGCCAACTATCCTTTCGCCTTGGCACCCGGTATGGGTTTAAATGCATTTTTTGCCTATACCGTCGTTTTACAAATGGGATATTCGTGGGAAACGGCTTTGTCCGCTGTTTTTGTTGAAGGTATTATTTTTATCATCTTATCTCTGACGAATATTCGAGAAGCACTCTTTAATGCCATTCCTATGACCTTAAAGAAAGCCGTATCTGCGGGTATCGGCTTATTCATTGCCTTAATCGGCTTATTCAACGCACAAGTTATCGTTGCTAACCCGGCTACCAAAATTTCACTTTTTTCTTTTAAAACCTCCTTAACGTCCGGTACCTTTCATACTGTAGGTATTACGGTTGTTCTGTCCCTTTTAGGTGTTCTTTTTACGGCTATTTTAATGGAACGTAAGGTGCGCGGTAACATTCTCTGGGGCATCCTGTTCACTTGGATTTTAGGCATTATTTGTGAGCTTACGGGTCTTTATGTTCCCGATCCGACACAGCATATGTTCAGTGTTATTCCCGACTTTTCCGCAGGCTTGGCAGCCTTCACTCCTGCCAGCATGGAACCGATTTTCGGCAAAATTGCTTTTGAGCAAATGTTATCCCTCGACTTTTTCGTCGTCATGTTTGCCTTCCTTTTTGTCGATATTTTCGATACCTTAGGAACCCTTATCGGCGTATCCTCCAAGGCGGAGATGTTAGATAAAGACGGTAAACTACCTCATATTAAAGGCGCTCTTATGGCTGATGCCGTTGCAACTACTGCCGGTGCCGTCCTCGGTACGAGCACGGTTACAACCTTTGTTGAAAGTGCTACAGGCGTCAGTGAAGGCGGCAGAACGGGATTGACTGCCATGTTCGTAGCCTTCTTCTTTCTCGTTTCCCTCTTCCTGTCCCCCTTGTTTTTGGCCATTCCCGCCTTTGCTACGGCACCGGCTCTGATTATCGTCGGCTTCCTTATGTTGGGAGCTATTACGGGTATTGAATTCGACGACTTGACCGAATCCATTCCCGCCTACTTGACAATTATCGCCATGCCCTTCTGCTACAGCGTATCGGAAGGGATTTGCTTCGGTGTTATTTCCTATGTTCTCGTTAATCTCTTAACGGGTAACCATAAAAAAATCAGTGTTCTCATGTATATTCTTGCCGTTCTCTTCATAGGTAAGTACATTTTCATTTAATCTTTTTCCGTGCTTCAATCACCGCGTCATTGGATGCGGTGATTTTTTTTACCGTTTCATATAATACTCGTTGTTCGAAGGGTTTATACTTCTTTAAGCCTATGGTCAGATTCTTTTCGTCTTGTAGGTCTCTGAGAAGCTTTAGAACTTCCAGTCGTTTCTTGGATATTCCGCTTTGACGACAACGATCGGAAGACCATTCTTTATCAAAAAGATCCGCTCTTCCGTGTTTTAAGTGCAGTCTGAGAGTCGTAAGACTGCGCTGTCGTTTGGAAATATAGGGTTTGAATTCATCTATAAAGGCCGCAAGCTCTTTTTCTTTTCCCGCATACAAGTAAAAGTCGATTAAGGCATCGTACATATGGGTAAACCCCGTTACAGACATACCGTGAATGCGTCTGTCCCTATCCAGGTCACAGACATACCGATAAAGATCTATACACTCCCGAACAACTTCTTTACAGTCACTGATACCGCTTTTAAGAGCAAATTCTTTTATCTTACCGGCCATATAATAAATATCCCACGGAGCTTCGTATATAAAACGTCGATTCCTCATTTTCTCAGGAGGTAAAAAATCCTTGCCAAGCTCTTCATAGTGCTTTATTGTTTCTATAACTCGCTCCAGCCTTTCGTATACACTTCGGCGTATCTCACGATTCTTCACTCCCATATGAGGCTCATAACCCAATAAAAGACACTCTTTTTGCAAGATAGACAAAGGTCCGTACAAATCAAGTGCACAACGGCAAAAGCCGTAACATGCACGCACATAAGGTCTCAAAAAACCTCTTCCATTCTCTTTTTCTTCATATCGTTCCATAACTTTCTCATATAAATAGAAGGCCTTTTGCTTTAATGAATATCTGTCGGCAGGGCTGCCATCATGAATATAAAAAGATGCACGCCTATATACAAGGCTGGCATATTCATACAATTCATATTCATTGGCTTGAAAATCGCACAGTCGTTCATAATACTTCTCAGCCAAACGAGCCAAGTCATTTCGGTCATATTGACCGAAGGTCTCTCCGTCATACCACGCTTGGCGATAAATATCAGCCAAAACGGATATGATATAACGGCTTTCCCCTTTTTCTTTAAGTCTTAAAAACAGAGATTCACTCAAGACAAGATATTTCTTTCGTTCTGAACTCTTTTTTAACGCATGTAAATAGGCCTTACTGAGCGTATACAAATCTTTATCCGCTAAAGTCTCAGGAATTTTTTCTTCCGCACCTAAACGACGTACGGCTTCTTCCCAACAAAATTCATGTTCGCCAGCCACAATATATCGCCTCCTTTAACCTCAGTATGAAGTAGTATTATTAAAACAGGCGAATATAATGAATTAAATTTACATAAGAAAAGACGCCCTACAAAGGGCGTCTATGTAAGTGATTTATTAATTTCTTCCAATAAGCCTGTAACGAGATCTTTCTCCGAAACCGTGCGTAAAATCTCGCCGTGCGAAAAAATAATACCGCTACCGGCACCTCCGGCTATGCCGAAATCTGCCTCCCGAGCCTCTCCGGGACCGTTCACTACACAACCCATAACCGCAACTTTTAAGGGTGCATCCATATCGGCCAAAGCCGTCTCCACCTCTTTAGCCAAATGAATCAGTTCTACCTG
>NZ_JAQCUN010000107.1:0-4339 GCF_027685385.1 Megasphaera sp. AF13-6AC | reverse complement strand
ATCTGAACAATTTTGGCTTCCGTCTGATTAAAGAGGCTGCCTACGACCTTGTGTTCACCCTTGGCCGTCACAATGCGAACCGTAACGGCATCGACGAAGTTTCCGTGATCGCTTGTCTTTATTTCTTTTACGGAAATATGTCTCTGCTTGGCAAGATCCGGAGCGTTTACGAAGTTGACCGCATCCTGCAAGATGGGGTTTAAAGCACCTTTCAAAACAGCCGTCGTCAACAGGGCCGTTTCCGTTTCAGCCAACTTGCCCGAATATTCGACCGTAATTTCTTTCATAGGAGCTTCCGCCAAATAGACACCCATGATGCCCATTCGTTCCATTAAGTCGAAATAGGGACGAATGGTCGAGTACACGCCGGGAGCAATGGGTGCCATATTTACCGCTGTCGGCACCGGTTCGCCTTTAAGTCCGGCCATAATGCTGCGTGCCACATCGAGGGATACGCCTTCCTGGGCTTCTATTGTCGAAGCACCCAAATGCGGAGTAATGACCACATTGTCCATACCCTTGAAGGGATTAATATCCGACGTCAAGGGTTCTTCCGGGAATACGTCTACCGCCGCACCGGCTACCTTACCGATCTTTAAGGCTTCTGCCAGAGCGTGAATGTCTAAAACGGCACCGCGCGATACGTTAATAACCCGAACGCCGTCTTTCATTTTGGCAATTTCTTCTGCTCCGATCATGCCGCGTGTTTCCTTCGTAAGAGGTGTATGCAACGTAATGTAATCCGATTCGCGTAAAAGCGTATCCAAGTCGACGAGTTCACAGTTAAGTTGCTTACCCCGTTCTTCAGGAATGTACGGGTCATAACCGATGGTCCGCATTTCCATAGCCTGCATCCGTTTGGCAATGCGCGATCCGATACGACCGACACCGATAATCCCCATCGTCTTATCTTTCAACTGAATACCCGTAAATTTTTCCCGATTCCACTCGCCGCTCATTAACGAATCATGGGCCTGAGGAATATGTCTCGTAACGGCCAAAATCATGGCACACGTGTGTTCCGTCGCCGCAATCGTATTGGACGTAGGGGCATTAACGACAATGATACCGCGGGCCGTTGCAGCCTTTAAGTCGATACTGTCAATACCGACGCCGGCACGACCGACGATTTTAAGTTTCTTCGCCTTTTCAATAACTTTTGCCGTAACATGTGTCATAGAACGGGTAATTAACCCGTCATACTCTCCGATGCGTTCGGCCAATTGATCTTCGTCCAAATTGGTTTCCACATCAACCGTATATCCGTTTTGTCTAAGCAGTTCGACGCCTTTTTCCGACACGTCGTCGCTGACTAAAATCTTCATGACTTCATCCATCTGTCTTACCTCCCTTAGTGTGCCTTGCGGAAACGGTGCATAAAATCAGCCAACCGTTCGCAAGCTTCCTTTGTTACCGCATTATAGGTAGAGGCCCGACAGCCGCCTATAGAGCGATGTCCCTTAAGGCCTATGAGCTTTTCTTCAGCCGCTCGGGAAACAAATTCTTTTTCAAGTTCAGGTGTATCCAAATTAAACGTAATATTCATTAAACTGCGCGAGTCTTTTGCCGCATGAGGTCGATAAAATCCGTCGCTTGCGTCAATGGCATCGTAGACGAAGGCCGCCTTTTCCTTATTAATCCGCTCCGTTTCTTTAAGTCCGCCCCGTTCATCCAACCAGTGCAACACCTTATTGACGAAGTAAATACAAAATACGGGCGGCGTATTATACGTCGAATCGTGATCAAAAAACGTCTTGTATTGAAGCATAATCGGCAAATCCTGTCGTGCTGTCTCCAAGTACGAATGCTTGGCAATACCGATAACCGCTCCGGCAGGGCCCACATTCTTTTGAATGCCCGCATAGATGAAATCAAAATTTTTCACATCTACAGGGCGGGAAAGAAAATCGCTGGACATATCGCAAATCAGGGGCAAGTCAAAGTGAGGAAACGCTTGCCACTGCGTACCGTGAATCGTATTATTCGATGTCAGATATACGTAATCCGTGTCCGGCAACAGGTCAAACTCTTCAGGCCCGGGAATTCTTCGGAAGCCTTCGCCTTCACTGGTGGCTACGTCATATACGTCACCGTAAAAAGCGGCTCCTTCTTTAGCCTTTTTCGACCATACGCCCGTATTAATATAACCGCCGCGATGTTTTAAAAAATTGGCTCCGTGCATTAAAAACTGCATACTGCCGCCGCCTTGCATAAACGTAATACCGTATTCGTCGGGAATATTCAAAAGCTTACGCAACAAAGCTATCGTTTCGTCCTGCATCTTCTGATAGGCATCACTGCGATGACTGATTTCCACAATGCTCATGCCCGTATGGTTAAAATCCAGAAACTCTTGTTGTATTTCTTCCAGAACCGGTAACGGCATGGCCGACGGACCGGCATTAAAGTTATAAACTCTGTTTCCCATCATGTCCTCCTATGTGCGAATCTTTCCTGCCTACAGTGTAATAACACTGTAGGCATTGTTCTCCGAAGACCTGTGAGAAAAAACAAAAAACTCCCGTCCCTCATAGGGACGAGAGTATATTCCCGCGTTGCCACCCAGCTTGCCTTTCGGCCATCTTCGGTCGCTGTATCGGGCGAACCCGTCAAATTCATCATCTGCCGCTCCGGAGCGGAACGCCTCGTAACCTTGCCGACTTGCACCGACCGTCGGCTCTCTGAGAAGGTATCCGATTTGCTTCTCCCTCTTTGCGTTTCATTTATTACTTGTTTTAAAGTATACGAACTTTCCGGAACCGTGTCAAGAAAATACATAATAGACCGCTTTGTATTCGTCACCCGAATACTAACATATTTGTAATCTATACCTTTTCAGTCTTTCTTTGTATACTGTACCTATCTTATTCATCTTTTTTAAGTTACGGAGGTATTTCATGGCTTATACATTACCCGACTTACCCTATGCTTACAACGCTCTTGAGCCGTACATTGACGAAGAAACGATGCACTATCACCACGACAAGCACCATCAAACTTACGTCAACAATCTGAACGGTGCCGTTGAAAAGCACCCGGAACTCTTCAGCAAATCGGCGGAAGAACTCATTACGGACTTGGCGGCTATTCCCGAAGACATTCGCGGCGCCGTCAGAAACAACGGCGGCGGTCATGCCAACCACAGCCTCTTTTGGCAAATCATGGGGCCTGACGGCGGCCACCTGAACGGCCCCGTACAAGAGGCCGTCATAAAGACCTTCGGCAGCGAAGAAGACTTTAAAAAACTTTTCGCACAGGCGGCAGCTACCCGTTTCGGTTCCGGTTGGGCCTGGCTCGTCGTCCATAAAAAAGAACTGGAAATCATGTCTACAGCCAACCAGGACTCTCCCTTGAGCGAAGGTAAAACACCGATTCTCGCTCTCGACGTCTGGGAACACGCTTACTACTTGAAGTATAAAAATGCCCGTGTCGACTACATTTCCGCTTTTTGGAATGTCGTCAATTGGGACGTAGTGAACGAATTATACAAAAAAGCTCTGTAAACGACTGTTTATAGAGAAAGGGTCGTATCTTCGGATACGACCCTTCTTTTTATCCCGCGTTACATAAGGCCCAAAGCCGAAAGAATGACTCCGTAACCATGCATAATCAAACGCTGTACGGGCAACAAAATATACCCGAAGGCACCGCTCATAAAGAGAAGCACAAAAATGAGGAACGAATAACGTTCATATCCTGCCAACTTATATTCCCACTCAGTCGGTAAAAAGGCCGTAATAACACGCGACCCGTCTAAGGGCGGAATGGGGATCAAATTAAAAATTCCGAAGTTCACATTGTAAATAACAATGAGTTGAAAAACGATGATGAGGCCTTGTGAAACAGGTAACCCTAATCGCAAAACAAGGGCCGTCAAAAATAAAAAGACGAAGGCCGTCACGAAATTGGCCGCAGGGCCGGCCAACGCCGTCAAGACCTCTCCTTGGCGACGGTTGCGGAAATTGTCCGAGTTAATCATAACCGGCTTAGCCCAACCGAAGCGTGCTACAAATAGCATAATGAGCCCGATAGGGTCAATATGTGCAATCGGGTTTAAGGTCAGACGTCCCGTATACTTCGGCGTTTCGTCACCCATGGCAACGGCCATGCGGGCATGCGAATATTCGTGTATAGCCAGGGCGATAATGAGGCCGGGAATGCCGGCGACAAGGCCCAACAAATCAAAATCAAACATACTGTCCTCCATATAAGTAATCCGTCTTCCCGAAAAAGAAGACAATAACAGTATATCATACTTACAAGGCAACAAGCGATACGACAAAAAAGACTTCCCTAAGGAAGTCTTTTTTTACTGATTTCATGACGCATACGCGTCATA
>NZ_JAQCUN010000106.1:0-4500 GCF_027685385.1 Megasphaera sp. AF13-6AC | reverse complement strand
TATCTTCGGCATACATACGCCGATCAAAATGAATCGACGCCGTAAAAGCTTCTACGGCCTTATCCGTTTCTGCCGTAAATCGGCCGCCCCATAATTTCATACCTATTCCTCTTTTCCCCGTTTGCACACGGCTACTTTTTCTTTGCCTGCAACATCAGGGCTCTCATCTTCAACGGCAAGCCGAAAAGATTGATAAACCCTTCCGCATCCTGTTGATTATACACATCATCTTCGCCGAAGGTAACGAATTCTTCACTGTATAATGAATAAGGAGACACGGAGCCGGCACTGATAATATTGCCCTTATATAACTTCAATGTTACGGTACCCGTTACGGTTTCCTGAGTGACATCTACAAAGGCCGCCAAAGCTTCGCGCAAGGGCGAAAACCACATGCCGTCATAAACGAAGTCTGCGTACTTACCGGATAATTCCTCTTTGCAATGCATAGTAGCTCTATCGAGGCAGAGATATTCCAACTCTTTGTGAGCATACATAATCAGGGCTCCGCCCGGGTTTTCATATACACCCCGGCTTTTCATCCCTACAAGACGGTTTTCTACAATGTCGACAATACCGATACCGTTGCGTGCTCCTATTTCATTCAAAGTCGTCAATAACTGAACGGCTCCCTGCTTTTCACTGTTCACGGCCACGGGAACCCCTTTTTCAAAGTCAATGCTTACGTATTCGGGCGTATCCGGAGCTTTTTCAGGCGGCGTCGTTACCAAATATACATCGTTTTGCGGTTCATTAGCCGGGTCTTCCAAGTCCGCACCTTCATGACTTAAGTGCCAAATATTCCAATCCATGCTGTACGGATAAGGCTTATCCGTACTTTGATGTGCAATAGGGATATCATGAGCCGCTGCATATGCCAAGGCATCTTCTCTGGACTTAATCTGCCAAACTCTCCAAGGTGCAATTATTTTCATTTCCGGTGCCAAGGCTTTGACGGTCAACTCAAACCGAACCTGGTCGTTTCCCTTTCCTGTTGCACCGTGACAAATAGCATCAGCTCCCTCTTTTTTTGCAATTTCTACCAATTTGGCTGAAATCAACGGCCGTGCAAAAGACGTGCCGAGAAGATATTTTCCTTCATATACGCAGCCGGCCTTTACTACAGGCCATACATAGTTTTCTAAAAACTCTTTTTTTACATCTGCAATATATACCTTGTCGGCTCCCGACATGTATGCCTTCTCTTCAACGGCCTTAAAGTCATCGGGTTGACCTACATCGGCACATACGGCTATAACTTCGGCTCCGTTATAGTTTTCTTTTAACCACGGGATAATGACGGAAGTATCCAAACCGCCCGAGTATGCTAAGACAATCTTCTTTATTTCACTCATGTTACTGCTCCTTTCTACCTGTGCCACATCAACCTGTGACGTTACCATATGTTATGATGAGAGTATACTCTTATCTGTTATTTTATGCAAGTATTTTGTATATTTTTTATATATATTTTTAGTAATATCCCTTTTCTTCAGGTATAAACCGCTTATTTTTGCCGTTTCTTTGCGAATATGCTATAATTCACCCGGAGGAGGGCCTATGAAAATAAAGTATATTCTCTTCTTCGTGCTGGCCTTTGCCGTAACGGCCGCATGGAGTCATTTCAGTGACACGGCTCGACCGGCTCAGACAGTACAGGCCGAGTCCGAAGAAAATTCCATATCTCCGTATTTTCACTTCCGTGAAGCTATGCAACAAAAACTGAACGGGATCCCCTCATATGTACGAAACGATAATATTCCGTCTTCCATGAAAAAAGCTCTTGTCGCAGTTGAAGATAAACGTTTCTACGACCACGGGGCTATCGACGTTCTCGGTCTTCTTAGAGCCGGCCTCGTCAACTTATATTCACAAGACACGGTTGAAGGCGGCAGCACCATCAGTCAACAAGTTGTTAAAAACGTCTTTTTAACGCAAGAGCGCACCTTTTCCAGAAAGTTGAAAGAGTTGTACTTAGCTGTCTTACTGGAACGAAACTACAGTAAAGACGCCATTCTTGCCGCTTATCTCAACACGGCCTATTTCGGTGCCGACGCATACGGAATTTCCAAGGCCTGTCGAATTTATTACGGTATTTCCCCTGAAAGCCTGACACTGGCCCAATCAGCTATGTTGGCAGGATTGGTTCAGGCACCCACCTACTACAATCCTTTCGAAAATTATGAGGCTGCCAAAAATCGTCAAAAATTAGTTCTTGATCTCATGGCGGAACAGGAACTTATTACTAAAGCTCAGGCCGATAAGGCATATGCCGAAGACCTGCACCTGCAAAAAAAGGGTAAGACCTGACGGTCTTACCCTTTTTATTCGGTTTAAATATCTTCCAAGGCTGTCAATAAGGCGTCTACATCTTCCGCCTTGGTAGCCCACGAAGTACAGAGGCGAACAGCTATACGACCGTCCGGTAAGTCCCCGAAATGATCGAAAGTAAATTCTTTTTTCGCCAATTTATCGCATTGTTCTTTCGTCAAAATAGGTAACTGTTGATTCGTCCTATGCTGATAAAAGAAGTCGAATCCCAGTCTTTTTAATCCTTCATGTAAGACGACGGCCAAATCAGCCGCATGCCGAGCAGCCTTAAAATACAAATTGTCTGTAAAAAGAGTTTCAAATTGCAATCCCAAGAGCCATCCCTTAGCTAATAAAGCACCGCGCTGTTTCACATGGTAAGGGAACTCACGCTTCAGGGTCTCATTCGTAATGACGGCTGCTTCCCCGAAGAGAGCCCCTTGCTTTGTACCGCCTATGGTAAAGACATCGCAAAGTCGTGCCAAGTCGGGCAACGTCATATCACAGTCGGGAGATTCGAGAGCATACCCCAAGCGAGCGCCGTCTACAAAAAGGATGAGATCGTAACGACGACAAACATCGTGGATGGCTTCTAATTCGGCCTTTGAATAGAGGGTTCCCGTTTCCGTCGTCTGCGAAATATAAACCATACCCGGTTGAACTATGTGAAACCCGTGTGTATCAGCCTGATAGGCACGGCAGTATTCTTCGATCTGTTGAGGCTGTAATTTCCCGTCTTCAGACGGAAGAATCAATACCTTATGACCCGTTAATTCAATGGCTCCGGCTTCATGGACATTAATATGAGAGGTCACAGGAGCCAATACCCCTTGATAGTTTTTTAAAGCCGCTCCGATAACCGTAAGATTGATTTGCGTGCCGCCGACAACAAAGTAGACTCCCGCATCGGGAGCGTCACAAGCCTGACGAATCAATTCCCTTGCATGTTCCGTACGTTCATCCGTCCCGTACCCGGGGTGCTGTTCTCCTGCCGAAGCGGCCAAGGCTTCAAGGATTTCCGGAACAGCCCCTTCCAAATAATCAGATTCAAAGCGTATCATATTGCTTCCATCCTCTCTCAATTATTTTCTTGTATTTTTGGTTCGTACCAGTATATCCGTTACAGTCGACAACAAGTCTTCACTGTCCTCATTTTGACCGAAGATCAGTATCACATCCGCCCCGGAACTTCGAGGTGAGACAAGAATGCGAACGGCTTCCGTAAATCTTCCGTTATTTACGAATAAATCTCCATTGACAGTCCCTATATAATAAGTATTTCCGTTCACTTTGACGCCATGCATATTTTCAGCTACATAAAAATTACGAGGTAATCGGCCGGTCAGAGCAGCATTCATGGCTGTCGGCGTTACGGAATCGGTGCCGATAAGTGTTTTTACATCAGAAGCCAATAGTGAATAATGCATCATATATGCATATTGGAACTCGCCCTTATAGGACTTAACCAACTGATAGGTATGAGGAGTCACTCCCGGAAGAGAGCGAGCAATATACGACGTCATATCATTTCCCGCTTCCCGGGCGCTCAATAACTGTTGAGTTCCGGATTGGATATATAAATTATCGGGAACTGCGACGGTTCCCCACCCGTTCAAAAACATATCCGCAGTCTTATTCTTATCTTTTGCACTTACGGGTACCGCAAAAATACATACGGCTAAAGCCAGGCAAGCCAATATCTTTATACGCATTTTTATTCCTTTCTTACTGAAAAATTAATTATTTATAATTTTATACTATTTTACCTTTAAGGTCAAAAAAGACGCTCTGGAAAGGACGTCTTTTCTTGACAATGAAGCCGTTCATATACATTTTTCACCTAATCTATTTTTAAAAAATATTGTTGTGCCGAAACATCGATAAGTCCCGCCATTTCCAGTTCTGTCAAGGACGAGGCCAAACACGCCGGCGATAAGTCCGTCTCGGCACACAGCTCTTCATAGCTTACGGAGCGATCACCTTGCATCAGTTTATAAATACGGCCGGCTCCTTGAGATAGAGGTGGTAAGGCTTTCCTTTCTCTTTTTTTCACCTCTTCTTGCCACCCGTAGATCTCCAATAATTCTTTACCGGATAAAAGCGGTACGGCACCGCTTTTAATCAAACTATTCGTACCGGCGCATAGTGGTGCGTATACGGACCCGGGAACGGAAAAAACATCACGCCCTT
>NZ_JAQCUN010000105.1:4199-4524 GCF_027685385.1 Megasphaera sp. AF13-6AC | reverse complement strand
ACGGCAAAGCTTTCCGCAGCTTTTTCTTACGCACCTGTACCCGTATAGCAGAAGAATACGGTTGTACGGCAGAGTTTACGGAAGATCAGTACATCCCCGTTACTTTTAATAACAAAGAGTTGGTTGACATGGCTCGACGTGCCGTGGTTACACAATTGGGCGAAGACGCCCTCGATGCGGACTGCCCTATGTGGATGGCTTCCGAAACGTTTGCAGCCTTACAGAACATTTATCCTTCCGTCCTCTTTTTTACGGGTATTCAAAGCGACAAAGTCGGTAGCGGTGCCCCCCATCATACACCGGAATTCGACTTGGACGAAGACGG
>NZ_JAQCUN010000105.1:0-4189 GCF_027685385.1 Megasphaera sp. AF13-6AC | reverse complement strand
TGGACGAAGACGGGTTGGAAGCCGGCGTCGGTGCCGCCCTTGCCTACATCTTAACAGGCCTTGAAGAAAAACCGGCTACGCCGTCTTTTAAAGCCGAAAGCTTGGATACTGTCTTATCCTTACTCGACGCAAAACACCTGAGTGAATAATATTTTCTTGCAACAATAATTAAAACAGCGAGTTCTCGTATAGAGTGCTCGCTGTTTTTGTTGTAATTCCTACATACAATATTCACCTTCCCGGATATACTGATGATGAAAGATAAATAAATTCCAAGTTTCTTCCAAAGGAAGTGTTATATATGGAAAACAATGGCATTACCATTACAAACGACACGACACTGGGCACACTGGTTACCTTCTTCCCCGATATTACACGGCGTCTCAATGACTTACATGTCGACTACTGCTGTCACGGCAACATCAGTATAGGCGAAGCTATTAAGGAGCATCGCTTGTCGCCCGACTTTTTAAGGGAATTACAGGACGCCTACGAAGCCTATCGGAATCGTCCGGATAAAACGGAAAGTGTCGCCGACATGAGTACGGAAGACCTTATTCGTCTGATCATCGATACACACCATATTCCCGAACGTCAGCTTTGGGAAGAAATCACGCCCATGCTCAATAAGATTATGACGGTTCACTACGAACACGGAAAGGATTTGCTCTTGCAACTTCACCGTCAGTTCTCTCTCTTGCGGGCAGAGTTGGAAGAACATTTCGCCGAAGAAGAATGCGAAGTATTCCCCCTCATGTTGCAAGCCGAAACAAAATCGCCGAAAGAACGGAAACACCTGTCCAAGCGCGTTCACGAATTGGTATCCGAACATGAAGGTGCCGGCGAAGTCATTCATTCCATTATGGCCTTAACAAACAACTTCACGCCTCCCGAATACGCTTGTCCTACCTTTAAGGCTACGTATGCTAAGATGCACGAACTGATTGACGACATTTTCTTACATATTGCCAAAGAAAACAGTGTCCTCTTCCTGCGTTTTGAAGAATAGTCACTACACAAAAAACGGTATTTCCGATTGCAATCGGGAATACCGTTTTTATATCTATTCAACATCATCCCACGAGACGGCACATACATCGCCGGCAGAGACTATCCGCTTCATATCCTTGTAGCAATACTGCCCCATACAAGCTACGCGTCCGACACAGTCACGTACAACTTGTTCATATGTCTGTTGAGTCGTATCGATCCCTACAGGTACTAAGCGAGCACATCCCGCATCAATAAGAGCTACCGTACCCTTCGGACATAAGTGAATAAGAGTCCTCTCACCCAAGGCTTGTCCAAGGGATTTTAAAAAAGGCTTTAAAATATGCCGTGCATACAATTTCAGGCGGTGCTCACCCAGAAAGTCGGCATCGCCTACAGAATCGTCAATACCGATAACGGCGACTCCTGCATGAGAGAGGTTCGTATAATACTCGACCAGAAAGTCGCTAATACAACTTACGGCCCTCAGCAATCCTCGTGTATCTTTGCGGGCACAGCGTACAAAATTCCGCCATTCCATAAGCCCCGACAACACATTGACTGGACCGCTGCCCTCTATAAATACGGGAAGTCCCTCTCGAGTACACCGTTCACAGAGCTCGACAATATTATCCATTCGCTTTATACCGAGTTTCGTCGGCACCTCTGCCTGCAAAAGGTCGCCAAAAGACGAATATATACCGGCCTTTCCCCGCGGACCGCTCAGCTCGTCACCGGCATGAATCCGACCGCCCAGAGCCGCTACTTCCGTAACGTGATCAAAAGGCAGAAACACGAATACTTCCCGTGCTTCTGCCTTAACCACCTTTGCCAAGGTAAACATCAAGTCGGGTTGCCCATATACATCGGGTACGGGCAACCCTTCTCTTACTATAAGTTTTTGAATAAAGCTTTCTCTGTCCGATACGGGGCATTCAAAGGTTCGCACTGCCCTATAACCCCTTCATGCCTTCAGGCATAGCTCCCTTTTTAGCTCCCTTGCCGTAGGTAGCTGCGGCATTCATCAGCGCCACCAGGTTTTCCTTCGGCGTGCCGACGGGAGTGGTGCATCCGGGACTCAATACAAAGCCGCAGGGATTATCGGCCGCTTCACTCAGACACCGTATAACTTCATTTTTCATATCTTCAGGAGTGCCGTTTCTCAATAAATCTACAGGATCGACATTGCCTATAATCCCTATTCTGTCACCGAACAGATTTTTCAAATCGGTCATACTTTCAACATTATCTACAGAAAAAGCGGATATGCCGAAATCTACAATTTCCTGCCACCGATCATGGGTTGTGCCGCAAATATGCATGCCCGGCTTCGAGCCGTAAATCTTCGTAAGCCGTTCTACCGTTTGAGTCATAAAGGGAACGGCATACTTTTTAAACATGCGCGGTGATAACAGGTTGCGAGCAATAATCGGTTCGGCAATAGAAGGTTTAATCCCGGCATGCTTATACAATCCTTCACCGGCAGCGACAACATTATCCGTAGCAAATTGAAGGAGTTTTGTAATTTCACTTTCCTTTTTCACCATATCCTTCAGGAATTTTTCCGTACCGATTAAAAAAGCCGCTACTGTAAAAGGGCCGGCCATACCGGTACCGATAATATGAGTTTTTCCGAATTTTTCCTGTAACCGATTATAGGCCTCCAACATAATGGGAAAACGACCGTCCTTGGTTACGTCAATAATAGACATGCGTTCCAAGTCCTCATACGACTCGATACCGACACCTTCTACATGCGATACATTGTTTTCAGGCGTTACGACAGAAACGCCTAAAGCTTCTACTACACCGCGCAAGCCGACGTTTACGCCCATATTATCGGCACCGAAATCTTCGGCGATTTTTGATTCCACTTCTACCATCAAGTCGGCAGAGAAATAATAATCCTTGTTTTGGATACCGTAACGAATGGGACTGGTTTCCGCCGCCGTCAATACTGTCGGAATTCTGTCTACCTCTTGCCCCGCCGCATATGCCGTAAGCCGTTCACGCGGCGTCATTTCCGTCCGAATCAATTCCATGACAACCACTCCGTTTCCGTGAGTATTTTTATTAATTTCATTGTATCATGCATTCTCACGCGGTTATAATTGATTTTTTCTATCTCAACCATTAATTCATCATAAATTTATATGAACCAATTATACTTATTTCGCCTTACCACATAGGAACTAATGCGCCCTTATCATGTTCTTGGAAATAAGCCTTCATTTCATCAGTCTGCGTAGCCTTAATCAAGTCCTGAACCCACTGAGCGTTCTGGTCTTCCGGACGAACCACATAGCCTAAGGCAAAATCCTTGCTGTCTTTTGATTCAGCCAGATACGCCGACGGATCTTTTCCCGCATTAGCCATATGTGCCGATGCCAAAGCAATTGCACCGTAATCATTAATCGCTTGTGCTAAGGATGTCATTTCAGCCTCTACGAATTGGAAGTGATGAGGGTTATCTTTAATATCGTAAATCGTTGCATTATCTACCCCGGGATTTAAGGTAATAAGTCCTAAATCAGCCAGCATCTTCAAGCCGCGACTACGGTTGGTCGTATCGTTGCAAAGCCCGATAACGGCACCGTCGGGAATCTGGCTCACCTCTTTATATTTGTCAGAATACAAGCCGAATCGTGCATAATGTGTATAGGGCTTTACCATAACAAAATCCGTTCCCTTGGATTTGTTGTAACTTTCCAAATACGGAAGATGCTGATACCAATTAACATCAATGCTCTTTTCCCCTAAGGCCACATTCGGTAAAATACTGTCCTCAAAGGGAATGATTTCCAATGTATAGCCCATCTTTTCCAAGGGAGCTCGTAAGAGTTCGGCGCGTTCGGCACCGTCAGCTCTGAGTCCCAGTTTTATGACCTTCTTATCGCCCGAAGCGCTTCCTTTATCGGCGGAGCTGCCGCATCCCGATAAAACCATAACCAGTGCTGCCATAACGACAGCTGTGAAAAGTAATAATTTTTTTCTCATCTTCATTCTCCTCTTTATTTTAATTTATTGTAGACAAAGTCCCCAATATACTGAATAAGTAATACCAGAATGACTAAGACAACACAAATGGAATACATAACCTTGTCATTAAAGTTCTGATATCCGTAAATCATGGCCGTAGCCCCGAGTCCCCCGCCTCCAATAACACCGGCCATGGCCGTGGCTCCGAGAAGGTTGATAA
>NZ_JAQCUN010000104.1:1018-4531 GCF_027685385.1 Megasphaera sp. AF13-6AC | reverse complement strand
ATGACGGTTGAAGAAGAAATCGCCTTTTCTCTGGAAAATATGGGAATGGGTGCCGAAGAGATTGCCGTGGCCGTTGATGAAGCGTTGGAAAAAGTCGGACTTGCGGAATTTCGTGAACGTCGTTTGTCGGATCTTTCGGGCGGGCAACGGCAGCGCTTGGTCATTGCCGGTGTCTTGGCAACCAATCCGGAAATTTTGGTCTTCGATGAACCGACATCGGCCCTTGATCCGGAAGGAACTCATGAATTCTATGAACTCGTTCATGAATTGAACCGGGCCCACGGTCATACGATTATTGTTATTGAACATTCGCTTGAAGCCGCCGTCCCCTATGCGACACGTCTGGTCTTGATGGAAAAAGGGAAGGTTTTATGTGACGGAGATTTAAAAACAGGGTTAAAGTACATGTATGAGCAAGATATTTGTAAAAGTGCCGTTCCGGCCGTATTTGCTTGCCAATTGGAACTTGAAAAAGCCGGTTTCAATCCGCTGCATACCTGGTTATCGGCCAAGTCGGCCATTGCCGATTTAACACGATTTTCATAAATAAGAAGCGACTCGTAGGAGTCGCTTTCTTTTTTGCAAGGAGGAAGCTAAGTAAAATACGTTGAGAATCGCAAGGGTAACTGCTATAATAAATCCATATTATATAAAGGAGCGAGAGCCATGAATATTATTGATGAATTATCTTGGCGCGGCGCGGTTAATCAAATGACCGACGAAGCGGGATTACGCAAGTTGACGCAAGAAAAGAGCGTCTCCTTGTATTGCGGCGTTGACCCGACGGGTGACAGCATGCATATCGGACATTTGATTCCTTTTATGATGTTAAAACGATTTCAATTGGCAGGCCATCATCCGTATATCCTTATCGGCGGCGGTACGGGTGTTATCGGTGATCCCAGCGGACGGAAAACGGAAAGACAGTTACAAACGGTTGAACAAATCGGTGAAAATGCGAAAAAATTAAAAACACAGTTCTTGCGTCTTTTCGGTGAAGACTCCAATATTACCATTGTCAATAACTATGATTGGCTCTCTAAACTGGATCTTCTCGGTTTCTTGCGCGATTACGGCAAATTGTTCAGTGTCAATGTTATGTTGGCTAAGGATGTGGTTGCCAGTCGTTTGGAAGCGGGGATTTCCTTTACGGAATTTTCTTATCAGATTTTACAGTCCGTAGACTTCCATCATCTCTTAAAAGAACGGGATGTGCAGATACAAATCGGCGGTGCCGATCAGTGGGGAAATATTACGGCCGGTATCGACATGATTCATAAACTGGAAGGGTCGGAACAGGAAGCGTACGGGTTGACCATTCCGCTTATGTTGAAGTCGGACGGCACGAAATTCGGTAAGACGGCGGGGGGAGCTGTTTGGCTCGATCCGGAAAAAACGTCACCCTTCGAGTTCTACCAATTCTGGCTTAACCAAGATGATGCGGACGTCGTGCGGTATTTGAAATACTTCACCTTCTTGGGACAAGAAGAAATTGAAGAACTGGAAAATGCCGTAAAAGAGGAGCCGGAAAAAAGATTGGCACAGCGTCGGTTGGCTGAAGAGGTAACGATATTCGTACATGGAAAAGAGGCTTTGCAGGAAGCGGAAAATATTACGGAAGCCTTGTATCAAGGCAGTATTGCCGACTTGACGAAACGTGAATTGGAACAGGCTTTCGGCAAAATGCCTACCGTAACGGTAGGACCTGAAGAAAAGGCTGTTGTCGATTGGCTGGTCGACACAAAAATTTGTCCCTCCAAGCGCCAAGCTCGAGAAGATGTCCAAAACGGTGCGATTACGATTAACGGCATCAAGGTAACCGATTTGGAAGAAATCGTTCGACCTCACAAAAATTCGGAAGGTTCATATATTATTGTTCGCAAGGGTAAAAAGAAATATACGCTTGCGAAAGTTGAAAAATAATACTTGACAAATTCATATCGGCTTGTTGACGAGAAAAAACTCGTGTGCTATAATAACTCATTGCAGAATATCCAGCAGAAGGTCTGTTTTTATACACGGAGGCATTCATCCTTAACAAGGAAAATTAAGCAAGGTTCAGGTTATGTCAGAGCCTTGCTTTTTTGTCGCTTTTCCGTAAACTCAGGGCTTCCGTTTTAAGAGATTTACTTTTTATAAGGGGTGAAGTTGCAGCATGTTCAAACCTGTACAAGTAGGGAAGAGAACTCGGTATACGTATGCGAAGATTAACGAGGTCTTGAAGATGCCTCATTTGTTGGATTTGCAGACTAAATCTTACAAATGGTTTTTAGAAAAAGGGTTGAAGGACATATTTAAAGATATTTCGCCGATTGAAGACGCGTCGGGCAATCTGTCCTTGTCTTTTGAAGACTTCTCGTTAGGCGAACCGAAATATGATATTCGAGAATGTAAAGAACGGGATACGACGTATTCCGCGCCTCTTCGCGTGCAGATCAGCCTTCTCGACCGCGGAACGGGTGAGAGAAGAAGCCAGGAAGTATTTATGGGCGACTTCCCTCTGATTACCGATACAGGTACGTTTATTATCAACGGGGCCGAACGTGTTATTGTCAGCCAATTGGTACGTTCGCCCGGCGTGTACTACGGTCGTGAAATCGACCCTATGGGCATTCGTCTGTACAGCTCCACCATCATCCCTAATCGCGGTGCCTGGATTGAATTGGAAACGGACACAAACGGCATCGTCTATGCTCGTATTGACAGAAACCGGAAGATTCCGGCAACGGTTCTTATTCGTGCCCTCGGCTGGCCGACAAATAACGATATTATGGAACTTTTCTATAATGACCCTCGGTTACAGGCTACCTTTGAAAAGGATACGACAGAATCGCAAGAAGAAGCTCTTGTAGAAATCTATAAAAAACTTCGCCCCGGCGAACCTCCGACGGTGGAAAGCGCACGCAGCCTCTTTGAAGGTTTGTTCTTCGACCCCAGACGCTATGACATGGCCAGAGTCGGTCGTTATAAGGCGGCTCGTAAGTTGGGGTGGGAACATCGCCTTTTCGGTATTACCTTGCATGAACCTATCGTTAACAGCGAAACGGGTGAGCTCGTATTGCCGGCACAGACTGTCATCGGTGCTGAAGAAATCGCCAAGATTAAAGAAAGCGGCGTCTTTAACTTTGACGGCCTGATTGAAGTATTTGCGGAAAAACAGGACGGTACGGTTGCCAAGATTATTTGTAATAACAGCAACTTGCCTTATGACCACCGGACGATTACCAAAGAAGATATTATTGCCAATATAGGCTATTTATTAAACCTTATGGACGGGTTCGGAAATGTGGACGATATCGACCATTTGGGCAATCGTCGCCTGCGTTGTGTCGGTGAATTATTGCAGAATCAGTTCCGTATCGGCCTTACGCGTATGGAACGTGTCGTACGCGAACGCATGACCGTACAGGATGCGGAAACGATTACACCGCAAGCCCTCATTAATATTCGTCCTGTCGTAGCGGCTATTAAAGAATTCTTCGGATCCAGTCAGTTGTCTCAGTTCATGGACCA
>NZ_JAQCUN010000104.1:0-1008 GCF_027685385.1 Megasphaera sp. AF13-6AC | reverse complement strand
TCAGTTGTCTCAGTTCATGGACCAGACGAACCCCTTGGCCGAATTGACACACAAGCGTCGTCTCAGTGCCCTCGGCCCCGGCGGCTTGTCGCGTGAACGCGCGGGCTTTGAAGTTCGCGACGTACATCATTCTCACTATGGCCGTATGTGCCCCGTCGAAACGCCTGAAGGTCCGAATATCGGTTTGATTTCGTCCTTGGCATGTTACAGTAAGGTCAATGAATTCGGGTTTATCGAAGCCCCGTATCGTCGTGTGGACAAAACGACACACGTTGTTACGGATGATGTCCATTACATTACGGCTGATGAAGAAGAACAATATATTATTGCCCAGGCTAACGAACCGTTGGCGGAAGACGGTACCTTTGTTAATGAACGCGTTGCCTGCCGCCACGGCGAAGCCGTTTTGGAAGTGGCACGCGATCGCGTGGACTTCATGGACGTATCGCCTCGTGAAGTAGTCTCTGTCGGTACCTCTATGATTCCGTTCTTGGAAAATGATGATGCGAACCGTGCCTTAATGGGTGCGAATATGCAGCGGCAGGCTGTGCCCTTGTTACGCACCCAGGCACCGCTCGTCGGTACGGGTATGGAATACAAGGCCGCTTGTGACTCGGGGGTTTGCATTTTGGCTAAGCATGCCGGCAAAGTAGCTCGTGTTACAGGGGATGAAATAATTATTACGACGGACGAAGGCGGTACGGATACATATAAACTGATTAAGTTCGTTCGTTCAAACCAGAGTACGTGTATCAATCAGCGTCCTCTCGTATATAAGGGTGAACGGGTTGAACGTGATCAGGTCTTGGCCGACGGTATGGCTACGGACGGCGGTGAATTGGCTTTAGGGTACAATATCCTCGTTGCTTACATGCCTTGGGAAGGCTATAACTACGAAGATGCCGTTCTTTTAAGTGAAGAACTGCCTAAAAATGATATTTACACATCCATTCATGTAGAAGAATATGAATGCGATGCACGTGATACTAAATTGGGTGCTGAAGAAAT
>NZ_JAQCUN010000103.1:0-4632 GCF_027685385.1 Megasphaera sp. AF13-6AC | reverse complement strand
GATTATTACGCGTAAAAATCGCGGCGGCACGGAAAAGGTAAAAGCCCCTCTGCCGCTGGTATGCTCCGTATCCGAAACGGCAAATACTCCGAGATCCGCTAATATCAGAGGTAAAATGAATGCGAAGAAAGCCGTTTTTGATACTTGGCGGTTAGAAGATTTGGGGTTAGCTCCCGAAGAAGCGGGGAAGGCCGGATCGGCTACTGCCGTTGCGGGCGTCTTTGCACCGGAAAAACATACAGTAGGTATTATAATTGAAGGTGCCGATGAAAAGGCGGCTATAGCCGAATTATTCAAAAAATTGGCCGCCGACCATATCGTATAAGGAGGGAATCGTAAATGGATATCAAACAAAGTGTTTGGGTATATATTGAAACGGAAGACGGTAAGGTCGAACAAATCAGTCAGGAACTTTTGGGTAAGGGCCGCGAACTGGCGGATGCCAAGGGGAAAAAGCTGGTAGCTCTCGTCTTATCGGGAGAAGAAGCGGCAGCAAAAGAAGCTATCGGTTACGGTGCCGACTGCGCTTTAGTTGTGGATAATGAAGAACTGAAGTCTTATGATTCGTCCTTATATACGACGGCGGTTCGGGAATTAATCGAAAAGTATGAACCGAACGTTCTTTTAATCGGGGCATCCTATAACGGCAGAGATTTGGGAGGTCGCTTATCGGCTGCTGCCGACTTGGGACTTGTAGCCGATTGCATCGATTGCCGCTATGAAGGTGACGGAGATGACATTACATGGATTCGACCGGCCTTTACGGGCAAGCTGTATGTGAAGATTTTGACGACGACACGGCCTCAGTTAGCGACTGTAAGTGCCAAGATATTCCGTGGTAATAAACTTGACTCGTCTCGTAGCGGCGAAGTTCTTCATGAAAAGGTGGACTTACAGGGGCAGAAGGCTTTGCAGGAAGTTGTCTCTTTTGAACCCTTACCGGTAGAAGAACAGGAACTTACTGTTGAGACGGCGGATATTGTCGTCGGTGCCGGTCGCGGTGTAGGTGATGAAGAAGGCTTTGAAAAGGTAAAGGAATTTGCAGCATCCGTCGGTGCAGCCTTGGGTGTGTCGAAACCCCTTGTAGATAACGGTTGGGCAACTCATGACCAGCAAATCGGTATTACAGGGAAGAAGATTGCTCCTAAGATTTATATTGCCTTAGGGATATCCGGTGCTATTCAGCATAAGTTGGGCTTAGCTGAAGCGCCTATGATTATTGCCGTCAATAAGGATCCGGATGCACCTATTTTCGAATTCGCTCATTACGGCATTGTCGGTGACTTGTTTGAAGCTATGCCTGCTTTGGAAAAAGAATTTGCCAAGTATAAATCATAGATAAAAGTAAAACGGTTCGGTCAACAGACCGAACCGTTTTGTGTTTTTTTTCCTATTTTAAATTGGATTGTGCTTTGGCACTTACCGTATTATTTGTAAAGGTGAGCTGTACGCTTGACTGGTCGTCGTTCATCCAAATATAAACCTTTGCATTCGTACCCATTATTTCGGCATCGCTTAACAAATAACCTTCGCGGTTATTCAGGGTTTCTTTTACTTGGTCGTAAGTCATGCCGGGTTGTACCTTGTTAAACTGGTCGAGTTTAATCGTTTCCCCGTTAGCTTTGAAAAAGCTCGGGCTGACCATGGCCTTGGTGATCAGGGCTCCGTTTTGGAAGAGAGCCGTCACACCCGTAGTGCCTTCTTTCCAGTCATAGGCCTGTGTTTTAATGCCGGCTACTTCATTTTCCGTAGACAAGGTACCTTCGCTTCCGAGTGCTTTTTTTACGTCATCATACGAAGCACCCATAGGGATGGCCAGGAATTTTTCGTATGCCTGCATTTCCGGGCTCTTTTGTTCCTGCTTTGCATTGTCGCCGCTCTTGTCACCGTTTGAGTTGCCGCAGCCTGCCATAAAGGTGCAAGCCAAAAGGCCGGCCATGACGAGAGCACTGATTTTTTTCTTGTTCATGGGAATCACTCCTTGAATATATTTTTAGGCAAAAGCCGTAAAACCGTGGGGATACGCAGCGATTAAGTCTATAACAAAAAATGAGATGCAATACCGATTAATCGCACATTTATCATATTAAATAAGAATACAATAGTCAACTAAAAAGCAGATATAAACAAAAAGGTTCTATAATAAATGTTGGGGTCAGTATCGAACAGGTGCTGACATATTAAAGGGGAATTTATTACCCGTTTCTACTGTAAAATCGATGGCTGCTTCCGAACCCGTATCCTGTTGTTGAGCCAAAAAACGGCGACGAACACAATGGCGTTCGTCGCCGAGAAAAAATCGTCGGTTAGTTAGCTACCGACATTTGCAAAAGAGCCGTTTATTTTATGTGAAAATTATCATAACTGTATAGCTTTATTATGCATAATAGTGTTGACTGTGATTGAATTTGTATATACAATAAGAATAAAGTGGAGATTTTATTGTTAATATAATCGGGAGAAGATATACAGTGAAAAAAACTTTAATCATGAAGGCAGCCGTCTTGGGGACTATAGCCTGTTGTTCATTCAGTGGCCCCGGAATAGCGGCGAACATTCAAGACACGAATGAGATAGGAGTTGGCCGGACGGCAGTAGATGAAGCAAAACGGGAGGCCGTTCATTCGACGTGGATGGATCGCACTGATGTAGTTATAGGTATCGGACCGAAATCTACTGAAGAAACTGCTGGTCACAGGTGGCATAATTTTACTTATGATCGCCCGTCTACCGTCACTTCGGATAAATCTAAATCCACTGAGTTAAATAAATTCTATATTGAGACCTTACAACCGATCACTCATTATGATGAAAATTCCAAGAGCGTTGTCTTTGTGCAGGGGCGTATCGGTCGTAGCGGTGAAAAAATATCTTCCAGTAAATTAAGTAACTATTGGATTCCGGCTAGGCCGGCAGGTACCTTTACGATACATGAACGTCAAAGAAATAAAGAGGAATCCCTAGGCGTCACGGCGAATGTCGGTGTCGGGTATCGCCGTCTCAGCAAACATGAACATTCTTACGTGGGGGCGAATGCTTTTTATGACCACGCGTTCAAGAATGGCTACAAGCGGATTAGCGGCGGCATAGAATATGTTGCGGGATATAATGAAGTGTATGCCAATATATACCGTAACTTAGGGACTCATAACA
Source organism: Megasphaera sp. AF13-6AC (assembly GCF_027685385.1). Classification (NCBI taxonomy): domain Bacteria; kingdom Bacillati; phylum Bacillota; class Negativicutes; order Veillonellales; family Veillonellaceae; genus Megasphaera; species Megasphaera sp. AF13-6AC. The sequence goes on along the minus strand of NZ_JAQCUN010000103.1, from coordinate 1,479 downwards.
GAAAATATATAGGGTTATACGGTCGAAGCATTATTTTAGGTGATCCGACAGGATTATATCCCTATGGCAGGGATCCCGATACCAGTCTTTATGATTATGCTATAGTTGATTATGAAAATCATTGGAAGCTGGTAGAAAATGTTGCTGCAAGCGGTTTTGATATCGGCTATGCACGGACCTTTAAAAATGTTCGATGGGCTCGTGTTTATGCGGACTATTATAACTGGCGCGGCCGCTCTGCCGTACGGGTAGGCTATGGGAAATTGGATCGCAGGGAGGCTGTCAGGGGGATGAAGTTCGGTGCGGAATTACATATTACCCCGCATCTCACTTTGAATGCAGGGTATCAGACGAATTCACTCCATTTGAACGGACCTTATGCGACCTTAACCTATACCATCGGTGCATCCAAGTTTGCCTGGTTCGGCGGAAAACATAGTGACAATGTTATTACAACGGCTCGTTCCAAGATGCTTGATAGAGTACATCGCAGCGACATGGTTGTCCATGATATCGTCCTGGAAGATTATGATCATGGTGTCGTCGATGTCGGTTTATAGATTCGTAAGTTAACAAACTTGATGAAATGAAAAAGCTGTGCCTTGTAGGGCACAGCTTTTTTGGTGCGAGTGGAGGGATTTGAACCCTCACGTCGTAAGACGCCGGATCCTAAGTCCGGTGCGTCTGCCGTTCCGCCACACTCGCATGCCGGATTTTATTGTAACACGGCTGTTTTCACGGAGTCAAACTATACTATTCGATGACCAGACCTACAGGGCAGTGGTCACTGCCTTCAATATTCGTATAAATAAGGGCTTCTTTTAAGCGACTGTCTAAAGCGGATGAAGTAATGAAGTAATCGATACGCCAACCGGAGTTGTTCTGTCTGGCCTTAAAACGATAAGACCACCAGGAGTAGACGCCTTTTTTGTCGGGATAGAAGTAGCGCCATGTATCCGTAAATCCGGCAGCGAGAAGTTCGGTCATTTTAGCTCGTTCTTCATCGGAGAAGCCTGCATTTTTGCGATTTGTCTTCGGATTTTTCAAATCTATTTCTTCGTGAGCCACATTTAAATCGCCACAGAAAATGACAGGTTTGGTTCGATTCAATTCGGTCACATAGTTGCGAAAGTCGTCTTCCCACCGCATCCGATAATCCAGGCGAGCTAATTCACTTTGGCTGTTGGGGGTGTAACAGGTAATAAAATAGAAGTCTTCAAACTCTAAGGTAATAAGGCGTCCTTCATGGTCATGTTCATCAATATTCATACCGTAAGAGACGGAAAGCGGTTTTATACGCGTAAAAATTGCCGTGCCGCTATAGCCTTTTTTATCGGCATAATTCCAGTATTGTTCATAGTCTGGCAGGTCCATTTCTATTTGACCGGCTTGTAGCTTCGTTTCCTGTAGACAGAAAATATCCGCATCCAGTTCTTTAAATATTTCGGGAAATCCCTTTTTCATAACGGCACGCAGCCC
>NZ_JAQCUN010000102.1:0-4711 GCF_027685385.1 Megasphaera sp. AF13-6AC | reverse complement strand
ATTACAGCCTTAATGCAGGCGGTAAGAGAATACGGCCCGTTTTGTTTCTGGCTGTTTTGGAAGCGGCGGGGACGGATCCGGATGCTTTTTTAGACTTGGCTTGTGCCTTGGAATGTGTTCACTCCTATTCTCTTATTCACGATGACCTGCCGGCTATGGATAACGATGATTTTCGTCGCGGCAAGCTGACGAATCATAAGGTGTACGGAGACGGTACGGCCGTTTTGGCCGGAGACGGGTTATTGACCTATGCCTTTGAACTCATGGCGGCACAGTCGGCTGCACCTGCCCATAAAATCTTACAGGCCATTCGAATTTTTGCACATGCGGCAGGCCCGGCCGGTATGGTGGGCGGCCAATACTTTGATCTTAAGTCTGAAGGCGGCGTGCCGACAAGAGCGGCTATGGAACTTATGCATCGCAGTAAGACGGGCGTTATTTTTACGGCTATTGTACAAATGGCGGCTTTATTGGCCGGGGTGAGTGATGCAACGATGAAGGCTCTTACGACATATGGAGATCAGCTCGGGTTGGCTTTTCAGATTACGGACGATATTCTTGATGTCGTAGGCAGTGAAAAGGAAATGGGAAAGCCTGTAGGCAGCGATGAAAAAAATCATAAGACTACGTATGTATCCCTTCTCGGTGTAGAGGGGGCAAGGGAAGAAGCGAAGCAAACGACGGCTCGGGCGTTAGCGGCTTTGCAGGAATTCGATGAAAATGCGGAGTTTTTAAGACAACTCGTTATCTATTTAGAGCAACGAGTTCAATAAGGGGAAGGTATGAAGGAAAAGGAACGGCTTGACGTATTATTGACGGAACGAGGTTTTTTCGAAAGCCGGGAAAAAGCCAAGGCTGCAGTCATGGCGGGACTTGTTTTCGTCAAGGACCGGCGAGTAGATAAAGCGGGAACGAAAATTGAAATTCATGAAGAAATTACGGTAAAGGGAAATCCTTTACCGTATGTGGGTCGCGGCGGACTGAAGCTGGAAAAGGCATTGCAGACGTTCCCCCTCGATTTGAAGGGAAAGTCTATGATAGACATCGGCGCCTCTACGGGCGGATTTACAGACTGTGCCTTGCAAAACGGTGCCGTTAAGGTAGTTGCCATAGATGTAGGCTACGGACAACTGGCTTGGAAATTGAGGACCGATGAGCGAGTCGTCAATATGGAAAGAACCAATATTAGAGGCGTTACGCCTGAAGATATAGGCGGACCTGTCGATTTTATTTCCGTTGACGTATCCTTTATTTCCCTCTTAAAAATAATGGACGCCGTCGTACCTCTATTGAAACCGGGCGGGCAGATTGTCACTCTCATAAAGCCGCAATTTGAAGCCGGTCGTGAAGCTGTCGGTAAGGGCGGTATTGTAAGAGATATGAATGTACATCGCGAAACGGTAAGTCGCGTCGTTGCCGGCATAGCTCAAGCCGGTCTTTCACCTCTTGAACTGACCTATTCGCCTATAAAGGGAGCGGACGGCAACGTAGAATATTTGTTATACAGTCGCAAGGATGAACCGGTACACAATGACGTGACGGATGAAGAAATCGGTATTGTTGTGGCTCGTTCTCATGAAATGTAGGTGAAACAATGAGAATCGGTATTTTTCCGAATTTAATGAAAGAAAGCAGTATTTCTCTGGTGCAAAATATTGTGTCATTGTGCAAAGAAAACGGTTGTGAGTACTATGTTCTTTATGATGAGGAAGAGTCGGATCATGCAGTATATACCGGTATAGAGAAAGAACATTTACTTTCCGGCGAAAAGATATATGATCGTATCGAGTTGGCCTTTGTTCTCGGCGGTGACGGTACTATTTTAAAATCGGCTCGTCATTTCGCTTCGCGGGGAATTCCCGTGTGCGGGATTAACCTGGGGTCTCTCGGCTTTTTATATGAAGTGGAAGCTGCCGACTTGCCCGCTCGCTTCACAGATATTCTGGCAGGGCGGTACTTTAAAGAAGAACGAATTATGCTGGCCGGTGAATTGGAATATGCAGACGGCATGATTCAGCGGCTGCCCGACGCGTTGAACGATATCGTTATCGGGCACGGAAATGTAGGCAAGCTGGTACGCGTGGATATGAGTATTAACGGTTACTTCGTTCAACAATATCCCGGTGACGGTATTGTCGTTTCTACGCCTACAGGCAGTACGGGGTATACCTTTTCCGCAGGGGGGCCCATTGTGCCGCCACATGTAAAAGGTATGATGGTAACGCCTATTTGCCCGCACTTATTATTGAAAATACCCCTTGTTCTCAGTGACGAGGACAGACTCGATTTTTCCGTAAGGGACAGTCGCAATGTTGTCCGCATTTCCGTCGACGGCATGACGGATTATGAGTTTGCCTGCAATATGATTCTACATATTCGCAAATCGACGGCTCATTTGGATTTTATTCGCTTTGACGGCGGATATTTTTATGCCAACTTGTTCAAAAAGATGAGAGGTGCCGAATAATTGGAAGAATATCCGTTTCATAATGCCGTTGCCTTGTGCCATACCTTAGCACTTCCTTTTGTAAAACGGGCTCGAGTTCTCGTTGATATGACTTGCGGCAACGGATATGATACTTTATTTTTAGCTGAAAACATGGATGAACAAGCCTTTCTCTACGGATTTGATATTCAAGCGTCAGCCTTGGCATCCACACAGTCTCGCTTGGAAACAAACGGATTGTTTCACGAACGTATACAATTGAAATTAGGGTCTCATGAAAATTTATTAAGTAAAATTGATAAAATACCTGATTTTATAGTATTCAATTTAGGCTATCTGCCCGGAGGAAACCGCGCTATACATACGGATACTGCAATTACATTAAAAGCCGTGGATTTAGGCTTGCATAAAATTTCTGTCAATGGGATAATTATGATAGTAGCATATCCGGGAACCCCGGACGGGAAAAAAGAGAAGGATGAGCTCGCTTCGTTTTTGAGTCATGTGTCTCAGAAACGGTTCGACGTGTCGTACTGGCAGCCTGCAAATCAAGTGCATGAGCCGCCGGTACTGTTTGTTATTCAAAAGAGAGGATAGCCATGAAAAGATTCCGTTACACTAAGATTAAAGAAATTGTTCAATCCCGGCCGATTGAGACGCAGGAAGAATTGGCCAAGGCTTTGCAGGAAGAGGGGATTGAAGTCACTCAGGCCACGGTTTCCAGGGACATTAAAGAGTTGATGCTGATTAAGGTTCCTACCAGTGACGGACATTATCGATATGCTTTGTCACCCGAACAAAACATGCTCATGTCCAAGAGTCGTATGGCCCGGTTATTTCAGGATTCTATCGTGCGCGTCGACTCGTGTTTGAATCAAATCGTCATTCACACCGTTCCCGGTTCGGCCAGCATGGTTGCTTCGGCAGTAGACCATGCAAAATGGGAGCGTGTTATCGGCACTGTAGCCGGTGACGACACGGTTTTAATTATTACGAATAACCCCGACAGCGTTCCGAAACTTGTCAAACTGATCATTTCATTAATGAAGGAATAATACACATGTTGCAATCATTGCACATTGAGAATTTTGCACTAATTGAAGATATATACTTGAGCTTTACCGATGGAGTCACTGTTTTTACCGGTGAAACCGGTGCGGGCAAATCCATCCTTCTCGATGCCATCGGTATGCTCGCAGGAAAACGCGCATCAGCGTCTTTCGTCCGGTCAGGGGCGGAAGCGTTCCTCGTTGAAGGCGCGTTTTTTTTGCCCTCGGAAAACGAAGGATTGGCAAACTTTTTAGAAGAGCAACATATTGATAGTTCAGACGGGGAAATCATCATATCCCGTCGTTTTTATCGGAACGGGCGCGGTTCCGTGCTGGTTAACGGAACTCTGGTTCCTCTGGCTACAGTTCGCAAATTGGGCCTATACCTTGTCGATATTCACGGTCAATATGACAGCCGCCTTATTTTCGACACGGCTTATCATGTGCGCCTTCTCGACAGCTTTACGGAAGGTACGCGCCGTTGTCGGACTGCCTATGACAAGACGTATAAAACGTGGAAAAACCTGTGTTGCGAGAGAGATGATTTGGAACATGACGAGAGTGAAAAGATGCGTCTTCTCGGTATTTTAGATTTTCAAATACAGGAAATTGAAGAAGCCAAGTTAACAAAAGGAGAGGACGAAAAGCTGGAAGCCGATATTCGTACGGCTTCTCATGCAGAACACATTACGGAAGGACTACAAACCGCCATGGCCGCTATGGACGGGAGTGAACGTTGTCAGGGAATGACGGACGGTATTGCGGAAATTCGCCGCAGTTTGCTGAAAAACGCAACGTATGACCCGCGTTTTGAGGCCATGGCAGCTAAGGCGGAGGCGCTTTCTTACGAGTTGGAAGAGTTGCGAGACGAAATATCTTCTTATGCAGACGGCATGAGTTTTGACGGCCCGGCATTAGACCGAATGCAGTCTCGCTTGGCGACGATTGAAAAGTTAAAACGTAAATACGGATTTTCCGTAGAAGATATATTGGCCTTTGCTGAAAAAGCCAAGGCGGATCGGGAGAAACTGAGCGATTCGGAAAACGCTCTGGCCGACTTGAATAAACAAATTTCCAGCTGTGAAAAGCAATTACGGCAAGAAGGCGATGATTTATTTCAGGCACGCTTGGAAGCGGCAGACTTGTTTAAAGAAAAGACGGAAGATATTTTACATCGGTTGGGACTTGAAAATAGCCGCATCTCTTTTCGCATCGA
>NZ_JAQCUN010000101.1:1267-4798 GCF_027685385.1 Megasphaera sp. AF13-6AC | reverse complement strand
GAGCTATGACGGCAGGTGCTTTAATCGCTTTTTTGATTTATGCTATCAACCTGTCGAATCCCGTTCGTCGAATCAGTGAGATTTACGGTGAAATTCAACGTTCGTTGGCTGCAGCGGATCGAGTATTTGAAACGCTTGATACAAAATCGGACGTAGAGGAAAAACCTGATGCCGTAGACTTGAATATCGTTCATGGCAAGGTAGAGTTTGAAAATGTATGCTTCTCTTATGATGAGGAACATGAAGCATTAAAGGACTTTACCCTTACTGTAGAGCCGGGTGAAGTCGTGGCTCTGGTGGGACCCAGCGGTGCCGGCAAATCGACTATTGCCAATTTGGTACCCAGATTTTACGATGTAACCTCAGGGGCTCTGAAAATTGACGACACGGATGTGAGAGATGTGACTTTTTCGTCATTGCGCAGCCAAATCGGACTGGTACCGCAGGAAACGATGTTGTTCAATACATCTATTATGAATAATATTCTCTACGGTCGCCTCGATGCAACGGAGGAAGAAGTCGTGGCAGCTGCCAAGGCGGCCAATGCACATGAGTTTATTAAAGACCTGCCTGACGGGTATGCGACTGTAGTCGGAGATAGAGGCAGTGCGCTTTCCGGCGGACAGCGTCAACGAATCGCCATTGCCAGAGCTATTTTGAAGGATCCTCATATTTTGATTCTCGACGAAGCTACATCGGCATTGGATACGGAAAGTGAAAAAATAGTACAGTCGGCCTTGGAAACCTTGATGAAAGGACGAACGTCTTTAGTCATTGCTCATCGACTCAGTACGGTTCGAAATGCGGATAAAATCGTTGTTATCAATCACGGTTCTATTGTCGAATCGGGTACTCACAAGGAGTTGCTCGCCCGCGACGGCTTATATGCGAGCTTATATGCGGTTCAATTTAATCCCGAAGTCGTAACGGAAGGATAGAGTCCTCTTGAAACTAAACATAAAAGCCAACTTTCTTTACTGGGTATATAATATTCTTCTACTTTTGTATTGGGCTACGTTGATTCCCGTATTGATTTATCGTCTCTTTCGAGAAGAAGGATTTTTTCAACGGATTAAACAAAGTATCGGTTGGCTGCCGGAAGATTTGAAAAAGAAAATATCCGATAGAGACGCTATTTGGATTCATGCGGCTTCGGTGGGGGAAATCGTTGCCGCCAGTCCGATTGTACGGGAAATGCGAAAAGAACATCCTGAAGAAGTTATCATCGTATCCGTTGTAACGGCTACAGGCTTCAGTATGGCTCACCGAATCATTGAAGGGGCTGACGGGATTTTATATTTTCCCCTCGACTTGCCGTATTTTACGAATCGTATTTTGAATATCGTCAATCCTAAGGTGATAGTTCTGGTAGAAACTGAAATTTGGCCGAACTTTTTGCGTGTTGCCGAAAGTAAGAACATTCCCGTCATGATGATGAACGGACGTATCAGTAATCGCAGTGCTTCACGTTATCGCCTTATTACCTTCTTTACACGCCATGTACTTTCTTCCATACGCGTCTTTTGTATGCAAAGTCGTATTGATGCACAGTATATTATCAGTATCGGTGCCGACCCGAATAAAGTTATTGTAACGGGTAATACTAAATATGATCAGACGTACGGTATTGTGACGGAAGAAGAGCGGGGACGGTTGCGCAAAGAAATAGGCTTTAATGATGATGCTTACCCGATTATGATTGCCGGCAGTACGCACAAGGGCGAAAATGTTCCCGTGTACAAGGCATTTGTCAAGGTTAAGGAACGATTTCCGCAGGCGAAGCTCATTATTGCACCCAGATATATTTATCAGGCTGATTTAATTATCAGCGAAGGGGTGTCCTTGGGTGTAACTATGGTCAAACGGAGTGAAATGGTTTCCGGCTGTAAGCCGGACATTCCTTATGACGGTGTTATTTTGGATACGATCGGTGAGTTAGGCCGTGTATACAGCATAGGCGATTTGATTTTCGTAGGCGGCAGTTTGGTTCGAGTCGGAGGACATAATATTCTTGAACCGGCAGCACACGGAAAGCCTATTGTCGTGGGACCGAATATGTTTAACTTCGTTGAAATTTACGAACTTCTCAGTAGCCGGGGCGCTTGTGCCATGGTACGTAACGAAGAAGAGTTTATCGATACGTGTCTTGATATTTTATTAAACCCTGCAAGAGCCAAGCACATGAAGGAAAGTTGCTTGCAAATTGTCGGTGAAAACCAAGGAGCAACGCATCGTAATTTAAATGAATTGAAAAAATTGTTGGATAAATTGCAGTTATGGGGATAGGAATATGTCTTTACGTGAAAAAGTGACTAAGCGATTTCTTGAATTGACGGAAAGGGGGGCACAAAATAAGGGCGATGATCTGATGCTGTCCTTTTTGGAAATGCTTGAAAAAGTTTATGAAAAGGCGGTTACACGTCGTCGTCACGCTTATGCAGCAGGGATAAAAAAAGAAACTTCCTTTGATGCTACGGTTATCAGTTTGGGAAATATAACAGTCGGCGGTACGGGAAAAACCCCTATGGCGGTTTTTTTGACAAAGGAAATTCGTCGCATGGGCTATACGGTGGCCGTTTTGAGCAGCGGATATCGTTCGCATGCGGAAAAGACCGGAGCTATTGTATCGGACGGAAATAACGTTTTATTGACACCGGCTGAAGCCGGCGATGAAGCTGTCCTTTTGGCGCGTTCTCTACCGGGAGTTCCCGTTTTATCGGGAAGGCGTCGAACGGAAACGGGGCATATTGCGGTTGACGAGTTTCATCCCGATGTCATTTTGATGGATGATGCCTTCCAACATTGGCAAGTGAAACGAGAGTTGGACATAGTCTTGATTAATGCGGCCAATCCTGTCGGTAACGGACACTTGTTGCCGCGCGGTATTTTAAGAGAACCTCTTGATGAATTGGAGCGTGCCGGACTTTTTATTATTACGAAGGCTGACGAAGCCGACAGAGATGAAGTGGAAAAGATTTATTCTCTCCTAAGATACTATAATGAAAGTGCGCCCATTGCCGAAGCGGAACATCAACCGAAATGGTGTGTTCCCTATGCCCGGTGGTTGAAGGGAGAGACATCTGCAGAAGGACTGGAAGAAGACAGTAAGGTCGTCGCTTTATCGGCCTTGGGCAGTCCCGATTCTTTTGAGGAAACCCTGGAAGAGGCGGAATATGAAGTGGTTCGCTCTTTACGATTTGACGACCATCACGTTTATACGGAAAGAGACTTGCGAGAGGCCTCATCTTTGGCGACGGCTCAGCGAGCCGTTGTAGTAACGACGGAAAAGGACGCGGTCAAACTTTCGCCGTCTATGGTAGAGTCTATGAGTGTCCCCCTATATGTGCTGGGGATTGAAATAGAAATTACAGCCGGTGAAGAAGAAGTAAAACGCGTATTAAAACGTGTGCTGGGAGGATAAAATGAAATTTATATGCATAATCCCGTCACGATTCGCATCGACGCGATTACCCGGTAAACCCTTAATCGATTTAGGGGGTAAACCGATGATTCAGCGAGTATATGAACAGG
>NZ_JAQCUN010000101.1:0-1257 GCF_027685385.1 Megasphaera sp. AF13-6AC | reverse complement strand
GAGTATATGAACAGGCCTGCAAGGCGACAAAAACGTCGGGGACCGTTGTGGCTACCGACGATCCGAGAATTTATGACCGGGTCATGTCCTTCGGCGGTCAAGCGGTTATGACGGATAAGAATCATGAAAACGGTACAGCCCGCTTAGCCGAAGCGGTAGGACATTATAAAGATGCCCAGGTGGTCATTAATGTTCAGGGAGATGAACCGTTAATTGCACCGGAAGTCATCGATGCGCTCTGCCAAGCTTTTGAAGAAGATGCAGACTTGCAAATGGCTACGGTAGCTACGCCCTTGCAGCCTGAAGAGTATGATGATAAGGGAGCCGTTAAGGTTGTTGTCAATAAGCGGGACGAAGCTATGTATTTTTCCCGCTCCCTGATTCCGTACCCGCGGCACGACTATACGGCACAACACGGTCCGTATAAGCATATCGGGATTTACGCATATCGACGAGATTTTTTGCTCGAATATGCGAATATGGAAGTAACTCCGCTGGAAGCGACGGAATCTCTCGAACAGTTGCGTGTATTGGAAAACGGATATAAGATAAAAGTTATTAAAACAACACATACGTTTATCGGCATAGATACGCCTGAAGACGTAGATCGAGTCAGAGAGTATTTTGCTAAGGAGAAGGTTTGATGAAATCTGTTAAAGTAGGAAATACGGTCCTTGACGGGTCGTCTTTATTCGTCTTGGCCGGACCTTGCGTCATAGAAGACCCGGAACGCACTTTGAATATCGGCCGGGAGATGAAGAAGATTTGTGAAAAATTGGGACTGCCCTATGTATTCAAGGCATCCTTTGATAAGGCCAACCGTTCGTCTTTCACGTCTTATCGCGGACCGGGGCTGGAAGAAGGATTGAAAATCCTGGGGTACATTAAAAAAGAATTGAATGTTCCCGTTGTCAGTGATATTCATGCAGTGGAACAAGTCGAAAAAGCGGCTGAGGTTTTGGATATTTTGCAAATTCCCGCATTCTTGTGCCGTCAGACGGATTTGCTTGAAGCGGCGGCGGCAACAGGAAAGTGCGTAAATGTTAAGAAGGGACAGTTTTTGGCTCCTGAAGACATGGGAAATGTAGTTCAAAAAATCCTCCACAAGGGCAATGAAAATCTCATGCTTACAGAACGCGGCGTGACTATGGGATACCATAATCTGGTTGTCGATATGCGCAGCTTTCCCATTATGAGATCCTTCGGCTATCCCGTTGTATTTGATGCTACACACAGCGTACAGCTCCCCGGCGGCGG
>NZ_JAQCUN010000100.1:262-4806 GCF_027685385.1 Megasphaera sp. AF13-6AC | reverse complement strand
GTGCTCGGTTCAAAGCGGGTAATTTGCGTACCGTCTTTGCTTACGAGGAATTTCGTGAAATTCCATTTAATACCGTTGCCTTCCAAGTTTTCCGGGTAATATTCGCCTACTACTTTTTTAATCAATTGGCCCGATTCTTTGCTTTCTTCATAACCCTTAAAAGGAGCCGCATCGCTTAAGTACTTGAAGAGGGGGTCGGCATTGTCGCCGCGCACGTCCGTAATTGCGAAAACGGGAAAAGTTACGCCGTAGTTTAACTTGCAGAACGAAGCCGCTTCATCATTCGTGCCCGGCTCCTGATCCAAAAACTGATTGGACGGGAAGCCGAGAACTACAAGTCCTTGGTCCTTATATTCTTTGTATAATTTTTCCAACCCTTCATACTGGGGCGTAAAGCCGCATTTGCTGGCTGTATTGGCAATAATCAGTACCTTGCCCTTATATTGCGATAAATCTACCGATTCGCCCTTAACATTTTTTACTTTATAATCGTATACGCTCATGTTCTTACCTCCATAGTAAATTGAACAATAGATAATCAATAATATTTATTTGTTAGTTATAGTATACGATAACTTAAACCATAAATCAATACCTTTGAAGTATATTTTTAAAGCATAGAGAATAAGGGCATTTTACGGACTCATGAATAGAGACGGTAGCCGCTCATCTGTTGCAAATGGTATAATATGTACAAAAGGGAGGTAGAAGTATGGCACATATACATACGCTGGGTAATAAGACCCCGCATATTCATGAAACGGCTATGATTGCGCCTACAGCCGTAATTATCGGGGATGTAACGATTGATGAAGGAGTCAGCATTTGGCCTAACGTAGTTATTCGCGGTGATATTGCTCCTATTCATGTAGGAGCTTATACGAATATACAGGATAATTCGACCTTACATGCCGATATCGATACACCTCTTACCATTGAACCGTATGTCCTAATCGGCCATAACTGTATGGTACACGGCAGTCGCGTAGGTGAATGTACTCTTATCGGTATGTGTTCCTGCGTCATGGGATGGACGGAAGTAGGTAAGGAATGTATAGTCGGGGCTTACTCCTTAGTAACTCAAGGTAAAAAGATTCCTGACAGATCTCTGGCCTTCGGTAATCCTGCTAAAGTTATACGATCCACCAATGATGAAGATGTGGCCGGGACGAAACACGGCGTTACGGAATATTATGAACTGAGTCGACAGTATACGGATTGGAAGGTATAAACCGCATACCTACGCGTTTTCAAGATTCGTTGTCGTTGACAGACCCGACTCGTATACCTATAATAAGAAAAGTAATATACGATAGAAACAACAAAACATACATCTTCCCGTACGGAGTATAAACAGACGGATATATATCCGTCTGTTTTTCAAATTACGCAGTTGTACGGTAAGAAAAACTATTGATATGGGAAAGGACGACTACCATGGCGGAACTGTTGGCACCGGCCGGTTCGGCGGACCACATAAAAGCGGCTATTGCCGCCGGAGCTGATGCCGTGTATTTGGGTGGCAAGGCTTTTAATGCCCGCAAATATGCACATAATTTGGACAACGACGAATTGAAAGCCTCTGTGGAAACGGCTCACTTGTTCGGTGTCAAGGTATATGTAACGGTGAATATTCTGATTAGCGATGCGGAAATGGGCGAACTGACGGAATACATTCGCTTTCTCGACGAAATCGACACGGACGGAATTATTGTTCAGGATTTGGCCGTTGCCGCAGTGGCTCGGAAGGTGGCTCCGAACTTACCCTTACACGGCAGTACGCAAATGACCGTAGCCGACCTCGAAGGAGCTCGTTTTTTACAATCCCTGGGCTTTACGCAAGTCGTCTTGTCACGAGAATTGTCGCTCAAAGAAATTGAAGCGGTTTGCAAGGAAACGGATTTAACCGTAGAAATCTTTATTCACGGGGCGTCGTGTATGTCTTATTCGGGACAGTGCTTGATGAGCAGCTTTTTCGGCGGGCGCAGCGGCAATAGAGGGGCTTGCGCACAGCCTTGCCGATTGCCCTACACCTTATATGAAAATGATGCGGTCAAGACGGATAAGGCCTACCTGTTGAGCTTAAAAGATCTTAGTCTATTAGACGATATAGAGGCTCTTTTAAAAGCCGGCGTAGGTTCTTTGAAAATTGAAGGGCGTATGAAGAGCCCCGCATACGTATATGATGTCGTTTCGGCCTATCGCCGGGTTATAGACGGTGTTTACGGCAATGAGAGACAGAAGGAAAAGGCACTTGCACAAGGCCGGGAGCTATTGGGTACGAGCTTTAATCGAGGCAGGCAGTCTGACTTTTTACATGGCACAGTGGGTCTTGAAACGGCTACGTCCGGAGCCGGTAGGAATAAAGGTAAAGAAGTAGGGACGGTAATGAAGGTGCATGAACGTATTTTGAATGCTTACCTTCAGGTGCCTGTTCATATAGGCGATACAATAAAAGTAATTCGTTCGGACGGCCACGAAGCGGTCGATGAGGTTCAGGACGTGACGAACCTATCGGATACGCAGGCGGAACTGACAGTACGGCGTAAGGATATGATGAAGGGGCGTCTCTTTTTAATTTCCGAAAAGGCGGATGATAAGAGTGAAGAAGCGTATAAGAATCGGCAAATACCTTTATATTTTCACGTTGAACCGGATGAAGAAGGCTACTTGAAGTGTTTGGCCTGGGATGACAAAGGCCACACCGTTTCGGTATGCTCCGACTATAAGCCTGAATTGGCTCGTAAGCGACCGACGACTTCAGACGTTGTGCAGGGACAGTTTAGTAAACTCGGGAATACGCCCTTTGAAGCGGCGTCTGTCACCTTAGCATCTGAAGAATATATGATACCTGTCAGTATCTTAAACGACTTGCGCAGAAGAACCGTAGCCGCCATGACCCGAGCTCGATTGGAAGAATACAGGCGACCACCGGCAGGTACGGCCTGTCCCCGGCGACAAAAACAGGCGGACCTGATGACGGACACCCCTCTTACGGTAGTGCACTGTGACAGTCTCGAAGGTCTGGAAGCCGCTGTCAGAGGCGGTGCAAAGAGACTGATTTTCGGAGGCGAATCCTATAACCATGCTTCATTTACTCAAGAAATTTGGAAAAAGGCCGTAGCCATAGGGCATAAGTCGAATGTTCCCGTTTGGGCCGGAACACCGCGTGTTATGAAGCAGGCGGATACGGAACGGATTCGTCGGGAACTGCAAAGTGCGATCCGGGCAGGTGTAGACGGAATTTACGCCAATACACCGGGGATTTTCTCTTTAGTACATGAAGAAGGGCCGAACTGTTTTATCATCGGTGATCAGTATTTAAATATCTTCAACTCACAGGCAGCTTTTATATACGAAGAAGTCGGCTGTTCGGCACTTACGGCTTCGTGCGAAATGACGTGGAAGCAGATTGGACGACTGGCGTCGTTGCAGAAGTTACCTGTCGAAGTCGTCGTAGCCGGCAAGGCGGAACTCATGATTACGGAGTATTGTCAGATTGCGGCTCATGTCGGTACGGGAGTAAAGGCCGGATGCCCGTCGCGTTGTGTAGGCAGTCGCTTTTACCTGGAGGACCGCCGCGGCGAAAGGTTTGAAATTGTTACGGATCAGTTCTGTCGCAATCATATCTTAAACAGTAAGGATACGGATATGGCTCCGTATTTTGATAAATTGATGCATGCAGGTGTTAAGGCCGTGCGCATTGAAGCACGGAACCGGGATCCGAAATGGATTGAAGCGGTGACGAGCAAATATGCTCTTCTTTGTGCCGGTGACCGCTCCGTCCTTTTCGGTAAGGACGATAAAACCGTTACGCGCGGACACTTATTCCGTAGTATTACGGATATATAGGAGAGATTATGAATAAACGAAGTATGCGCATCCTGGGCTTTTCTCAAATTCGGGATATGCTGGTGCGCTTAGCCCCGTCTCGTTTGTCGAAGGAGGCGGCACGGGCCTTAAACCCGGATACGGATGAAGATGCGGTTGTCAAAAGTTTGACAGATACGGAAGAGGCCGTCGTTTGCCTGGAAAGAGAAGGGCAAATACCTTTGGGCGGAATTACGGATATTCGCCCCTTTTTGGAAAAGGCTAAGCGAGAAGTGACCTTAAGTGCCGATGAATGCATTGCCGTTTGGGAAAATGCGCAGCGGTACGGGCAAATTCAAGACTTTTTTGCCTCTAAGGGAGAAGATTATCCGCAATTATCGCAACGAGCTGAAACGCTGGGGGACTTTTCCCTACTCGTACAGCGTGTCGGGGCTGTCTTTGATGAAAATCACCAGGTACGTGATAACGCTTCTGTAGAATTGGCACGACTGCGCACCCGTATTGCCGAATTGGAACGGCGTACGAAACGGTACATTCAGCAGATTTTAGCCGACAAATCTTATCAAAAGTACTTTCAGGACACCTTGGTTACTGTGCGTAATAATCGCAGTGTTATTCCTGTTAAGCAGGAATATCGACATGCCTTTCCCGGTATTGTTCACGACATGTCGGCCAGCGGGGCGACCTTATATGTAGAACCCTTGGCGGTCGTC
>NZ_JAQCUN010000100.1:0-252 GCF_027685385.1 Megasphaera sp. AF13-6AC | reverse complement strand
TCCCGGTATTGTTCACGACATGTCGGCCAGCGGGGCGACCTTATATGTAGAACCCTTGGCGGTCGTCGACGCGAATAACGACTTGCAGACGGCAAAGTTGGCGGAAGAAAAGGAAATAGAACGAATTTATCGCCGTCTGACAGCCCTTATTGCAGGACAATATGAAGACCTGTATAAAAGCACGATGACGACAGGGGAATTGGAATTCGCACTTACCAAGGGACGGTTGGCGTTGCAAATGAAGGCGACACG
>NZ_JAQCUN010000010.1:0-22420 GCF_027685385.1 Megasphaera sp. AF13-6AC | reverse complement strand
TCACTGTATTTAAAGGTGACGGTATCGGCCCGGAAATTACGGATGCCGTTCTTTCCGTATTAAAAGCTGCTCACGCACCTTTAGAATACGATATCTATAATGTAGGGGCGGCAGAGTACGAAAAAAACGGAGCCCTCATACCTGATGCCGGTTTTGACTCATTTGAACGCACGAAGGTACTACTTAAATCACCGATTACAACGCCTATCGGTAAAGGTTTTCGTTCTCTCAACGTGACCTTGCGTAATAAGTACAACTTATATGCCAATATCCGACCGGCTAAATCGAATACGGCGGTACATACACCCTTTTCCAACGTAGATATCATTACCTTCAGAGAAAATACGGAAGATTTATATGTAGGTGTGGAAGAACAAATCGATGAAAATACCGTTCATGCTATAAAAATCATTACCCGTACGGCGAGTGAACGAATCATTCGAGATGCTTTTGAATATGCCCGTCAGCACGGTAGACATAAGGTAACCTGCGTACATAAAGCCAATATTTTAAAGCTTAGTGACGGTCTCTTTCTTTCCGTATTTAACCGCATTGCCGAAGAATACAGAGATATTGAAAGTGACGATAAGATTGTGGATAACGTCTGCATGCAGTTGGTTATGCGTCCTGAAACCTTTGATATTATAGTAACACCCAACTTATACGGTGATATTATTTCCGATTTGACAAGCGGCCTTATTGGCGGCCTAGGTCTTTTGCCGTCCATGAATGTCGGTACGGATTATGCCATGTTTGAGGCGGTTCACGGCAGTGCTCCCGACATTGCGGGCAAACATATTGCCAATCCTACGGCACTCTTATGGTCGGCTTGTATGATGCTAGAATACTTGAAAGAAGATACGGTTGCCGCAAAGATTAGACAAGCCGTAGACAAGGTTCTGCAAAACGGACATATGCTGACTCCCGACTTGGGAGGCACAGCGAAAACGGAAGAATACACCCAAGCAATCATCGACAACTTATAATAAAAAGCTCTCCTTTCGGAGAGCTTTTTATACAGTGCCCGATTATTGTATAATAGAGCCATAATTACTTATTAAAGGAGACCGTTCATGAATATATCCGTCTTAGGCTGCGGCCGGTGGGGAAGCTTTCATGCTTGGTATGCAAACAGTATCGGTCACAAGGTCACCCTTTGGGGACGTACAGGATCTACGAATTTGGAAAGGCTCGTACAAACCGGCCGAAACGACTATCTGACACTGTCTTCCGATATACTTTTAACCGATAACTTGCAACAGGCCGTACAAACGGCCGATATATGCATTGTATCTATTAATGCTCAACAGTTTCGTTCTTTAGCTAAACGTTTAAAAAAAGAAACGGATCTCTCCGAAAAGCCTCTGGTATTATGTATGAAAGGGCTTGAAATCGGTACGGGTAAACGACTTTCGGAAGTGGCATCCGAAGAGCTGGGAAGCCATGTCCCCATAGCCGTTTGGGTGGGTCCCGGACACGTACAAGATTTTGTTCGTCATATGCCTAATTGTATGGTCATTTCTTCGACTTGCCAGAAGCTCACGGAGACCCTCGTACAGACCCTTACAGGGCCCTTAATCCGATTTTATTACGGTAGAGATCTTCTCGGTACGGAAATAGGGGCAGCGGCAAAAAATGTAATGGGTATTGCTGCAGGTATGTTGGACGGCCTCAACTATACAAGTCTTAAAGGAGCTCTTATGGCTCGAGGCACTCGCGAGCTGTCCCGACTTATTGCCGCCATGGGCGGACAAGCCATGACAGTTTACGGTCTTTCCCATTTGGGTGACTATGAAGCAACTCTTTTTTCTCCATACAGTAATAACAGACGATTCGGAGAAGAATGGATTAAAGGAAAGCAAACATCCTATCTTGCTGAAGGTTACTATACATCCGAAGCGTTAATGAATCTTTCGGAACAATATAAGATAGAGCTTCCCATAAGCCGGACCGTTTATGAAATTACACATAAAGGGATTGATCCTAAAACCGGTTTGGAAAGCCTCTTTTTACGTTCCTTAAAAGATGAATAAATCGATAGTTCCATAAAAAACGGCACTGAAGATTTACTTCAGTGCCGTTTTTGCCGTTTTTTATGTACTCTCTTCATCCTCTTCTTCAGGAGTATTCATAACTAATATTTTATCGACTCGTAAGTTATCCATATCAACAACTTCAAAACGGTAGTTCTTCCACTCATATACATCCGTCTCTCTCGGAATTCTTCCTACTCCGTAGACAATCAAACCGCCCAAGGTTTTATAAAGATCCTCTTCTTCCCCGGGAAGATCCTCATCAATTTGGAAGAAGTCTTTAAACTCCTCAATAGAAATCAATCCGTCAATTAACCACTCATTGACAGTCCGTTGAACGATTTTATTAGCCTCTTCCGCCTTTTCTTCTTCGCCGACAGGCATAATACCTACAAGTTTTTCCAAAATATCATGAACCGATAAGATACCGCTTAAATTACCGTATTCATCCAAAACGGCAGCCTCATGGATTCCTTTTTCCTGAAACAGATGAACTACCTTCATGATATCCATCGATTCGGGAATATATTCGGGACTACGACTTGTGTGCTCTAAAATAGAACGGATGGATACATTTTTCTTTAACAGAACGGCCCGATAGTATTGATTAAATACTTTATTTAAAGAAATAATACCTACAAACTCATCTATGGAACCGCGGCATACGGGCACATTTATATGGTGGAAAGCAAGGAGATCGTTCATGATCTGTCCCTCTTCATCTTCCAAATCAATCCAATCCATCTGTGTCCGGTTTGTCATAATATCGCCTGCATCCATATCGTATAAGCGAAAAACACGTTCGACAAGCTTAGGTTCTTCTTTGTCAAAGGCTCCCGATTCAGCCCCTTGTTCCAACAGCAAACGTATTTCATCGGCCGTAACGGGTAATACTTCCGGATTATCGGCACCGATAATTTTTGTAACAAAAGACGTAGATGCCGATAGGATCCAAACTAAGGGGGTACATATCTTAGAAAACCACACCATAGGTCTTGCTAAAAGACAGGCTGTTTTTTCAGGACTGTCAATAGCAATACGCTTAGGTACCAATTCACCGAGAATCAAAGTTAAATACGTAATAACAACGACAATAGTTACCATACTGATTGTATAAGCATAGGGCTCCAATCCGGGTACCATCTTTACATATTGAGACAGGGGGCCGGCCATTTCCGTCCCGCCGTAAACACCTGTCAATAAACTTACAAGCGTCATTCCGAACTGAACGGTCGAAAACATCTTATTCGGGTTTTCTCTTAATTTTAAAACAATTTTCGCCGATTTATTGCCTTCTTCTGCCATGGATTCCAATCTTGACTGATGGCTGCTGACAATAGACATTTCCAGCATAGAAAAGATACCGTTACCGACAGTCAGTAATAAAATTACCAAAAACTGTTTATATAAGGAAATTTCCAAAAAGAATCACTCTCTCCAATCTTACCAATCACCGAATCCGATACCGATACCGCCACGAGAATGCCCGCCTATCCCGATACCTATGCCGATGCCGACTCGCCCGTTTCCCATACCGGTATAAGCCCGAGACGAAACAGCAACTGTCTTTTCAAACTGCCGTTCTTCCTTACCGATTCTTATGGTTAATAATGCTTTTGTTCTTCCTTCGGAAACAGCGGTAACAGCGTTCTTTTCTCCCATTTTTGCAATGGCCGTATTAATTGTTTCACCCGTAAGCGTATAGGGAATAAAGGCCGGCAAATTCACATAAAAGGTTCCCGTATCATTTACACCCAAAACGGTAGGATACAACTCAATTTTCGTACGTTTCAATAAACTTTGAACATTTCCGTATATAAGAACAGCCTTTTCTCCCGTATGCAAGACCCAAACATTGCTCTTATCCTTTGCTACGGCATACTCACGAATAAGTTCAGAATTTTGTTTATCATACTCTGTTATACGATAAAAATATCCGTTCATCATATCTTTATCGACAAGAAAATATGTGTGTTTTCTTTCTTTTACATCGATAGACGAAATAAAGGCCGTCAATTCTTCAAACTTTCTTCCTTTTGTAAGATAGTATGAATCACTTTTTTCTTTTACGGTAGTAGTAACCGGCGTCACCCCTGTATCTATTACCGATTCCGTAGCTCCGACACTCATCAAAGAAAAAACAAATATAAGTGTTGCAAGGACAGTAATTTTCTTATTCATTATAAAATCTCCACTCAAACTATCGAGTCAGTTTGCTGCGTATGCTTTCCAAACGATTGAGGGCCGCATAAAGTGTTTCATTATTAACGGCAAAATGAAGACGCACGTATTTTTGTACATCTTCAGCAAAAAAGGTAGATCCGGGAACGGATCCGACACCTACTTTACGAACTAAATCTTCACAGAACTCCGTATCTTTTTCATAACCGAATTCAGAAATATCGACGAGTAAATAAAAAGCTCCTTGAGGAATATTGTGTTTTAACCCCAGGTCATCAAGCCCCTTCATCAAAATATCTCTCTTTTCCGTATACGTTTTTACGAGGCCGTCATAATAATCACCGCCAAAACGAAGTCCCGTAACCGCCGCCTCTTGTAAAGGGCTGGGAGCGCTGATAGTAAAGAAAGTATGGACCTTCTTTATTTCATCAATAACAGCTTCAGGTCCGAGAATATACCCTACTCGCCAACCTGTAATAGAATAAGTCTTGGACAGAGAGCCTACGCAAATCGTACGATCATGCATATGCGGTAATTCAGAAAAATACGTATATGTATAGGGTTTATAAATAATTTGTGAATATACTTCATCTACAATCACAAAGGTATCATATTTTTCGGCATAAGCGGCTATAATGCCCAATTCTTCCCGCGTAAAAACCTTGCCGCACGGATTTGACGGATCACACAAAAGAACAGCCTTCGGACGTTCTTTAAAAGCTTTTTCCATTTCATATTCATTAAAAGTAAAATCATCGCCACGAAGAGAAACAAAAAGAGGCTCTCCTCCCGCCAGTTTTACGTCAACGCTGTAAGCATCATAGTAAGGAGAGAAGATAATAACCTTATCACCCTTATCAACAACTGTCATAATCGTTGATATAAGAGCTTCCGTACCACCGCAAGTAGCAATCAACTCTTTATTTGTATCGGGTTTGCGTCCCGTACATTTAAAACGAAATTCCGCCAAAGCATGCCTGAAGTTTTCCGAACCGGCATCCAAACTATATTGATGGGGTCCTTCATCGGCAATCTGTTTCAAAGAGTCAAGAATAGGTCGGGGCGGAGGAAAGTCGGGAAAGCCTGCAGATAAGTTAACAGCACCGTATTGTTCCGATAAGACGGACATTTTTGCAATAGGTGAATCTGTAAAAAGGTTAGTACGTTCTGATAATGCAGGCATAATGCCCTCCTTATAAATCCAAATTTCTTACTTTCTTAGCATTGTCTTGAATAAATTTACGACGCGGTTCAACTTTATCACCCATTAAAACGGAAAAAATGCGATCCGCTTCAACGGCGTCTTCCAATTCAACTTTTAACATAGTCCTAAATTGGGGATCCATCGTTGTTTCCCACAACTGTTCGGGATTCATTTCACCCAAACCTTTATATCGCTGTACGACAGCATTTTCATTTCCTACTTCAGCCAATTTATTTGTCAACTCGTCATCTGTATACAAATACCATACAGAACGACCCTTTCGTACTTGGTACAACGGGGGCTGAGCAATATATACATGCCCTTCCGTAATCAAAGGCTTCATAAAACGATAGAAGAAGGTTAACAAAAGAGTTCTGATATGAGCCCCGTCAACATCCGCATCGGTCATGATAATAATTTTATCGTAGCGACGTTTAGTAATATCAAACTCTTCACCAATACCCGTTCCGAAAGCCGTAATCATAGCACGAATTTCTTCATTGGCAAGAATCTTGTCAAGACGTGCCTTTTCTACATTAATAATTTTTCCGCGCAAGGGTAAAATAGCCTGGAACTTTCTATCACGGCCTTGCTTGGCCGACCCGCCTGCTGAATCACCTTCGACGAGATAAATTTCTGTCATATCCGGATTTTTTTCCGAACAATCGGCCAATTTACCGGGTAGGCTACTGATTTCCAAAGCATTTTTTCTGCGTGTTAACTCTCTCGCCTTACGAGCTGCCTGACGGGCTCTTGCAGCATTTATATTCTTAGTTACAATACTTTTTGCTTCTGCCGGATGTTCTTCGAAAAATTCCTTCAATCCGTCGGAAATAATATTATCTACAATACCTTTTACTTCACTATTACCGAGTTTAGTCTTAGTTTGCCCTTCAAACTGAGGCTCCCTTACTTTAACACTGATAATAGCCGTTAATCCTTCACGCACATCTTCACCGGAAAGGTTATCTTCATTTTCTTTAATAATCCCGGAAGAACGACCGTAATCATTAATAGTTCTCGTAAGACCTGAACGGAAGCCACTCAGATGAGTACCTCCTTCTTCAGTAAAAATATTATTAACAAAAGTCAGTATATTTTCACTGTATCCATCATTATACTGCAAAGCTATATCAACGACTACATCGCTCTTGATCCCTTCTAAACTGATAACTGTCTGATTTACGGGCGTACGGTTTTCATTTAAAAATTGAACAAAAGAGGTTAAACCGCCTTCATAATAATAAATTTCCTTTTTATCCGTTCTTTTGTCTGCAAGAGTAATAGTCAGTCCCTTATTTAAAAAGGCAAGTTCTCTCAGTCTGATTTTAAGTGTTTCAAAATCATAAACCGTATCGGGGAATATTTCACTATCAGGTTTAAACCATACTTTTGTTCCCCGTTCTTCTCCTTCTTCCAAAGGCCGAACTTTCTCTAATGAGTTTACTGTCAAACCGCGAGCAAAAGAAATTTTCCACAAGAATCCGTCACGTTTAACTTCAATTTCCGTCTGTTCAGAAAGAGCATTTACTACGGAAATACCCACACCGTGTAAACCGCCGGAAATAGGATATCCGTCACCGCCGAATTTACCTCCTGCATGTAAAACCGTCAAAACTACTTCAACAGCCGGTTTTCCGATTTTATGCATAGCTACGGGAATACCGCGGCCATTATCAACAACGGTAATACTGTTATCCTCTTCAATTGTAACTTCAATATGTGTACAATAGCCGGCTAAGGCTTCATCAATACTGTTATCTACTACTTCATAAACCAGATGATGAAGACCCTTTAAAGATGTACTGCCGATATACATACCCGGTCTTTTACGGACTGCTTCCAATCCCTCAAGCACCTGTATTTGATCAGCTCCGTAAGAAACTTTCTTTTGTTCAGACATAAAAACGTGTGCCTCCTGTTTAATAATCACTCTATTATACAATATTCCTCAAAACTTACCAATCAAGGAGTTTTTAAGTCTAATTAAATTCTTTTAAGCATTATTTCTATACTTATTAACTAAATTGATGATAAATCTATCTGTTAACTCATGGGGCTTTTTTCTTGTAATAAAAATGGATAAAAATAAGTCATCCTCTTTTGTATCCGCATTATGATAAACTTTTTCTATTAACCTGTAAATACAATTCCGACGAACTTCATCATACTGTTTCTCCTGAAAGTTTTCTCTTTGATACAAGGATTGAACGTCCTCCCAGGTTAGCCAAGGCATTTCATTTAAAATTGCCGTTAATTTTACTTTTTTTTCTTGATTCTTTTCAGATAGACAATATTCACAATCCTTATTTTGTTCTATCCACCTACCGCAACCCGAACAAGGTATATATCCTTCAGCTTCATAGGCTTTGCTTCTTCGTTTTGCCGCTACTTGCAAACGATATATTTTTTCTTTTAATCCTTCCTGACACTTATCGGAAACTTTTTTTATTGTATTCACTGTTTCTTCTGCTAAAACAATATCTGCCGGTTTTATCTTCAAAACAAATTCATAATCATCTGCAAGGTTTATCATTCTTTTTTCAGGAAATTTTGAAGCACTTACAAATTTTATATCACTTACATACTTTTCACCCAGGAAATCATTAATTTTTTCTTCAATATTATTCTTATACATGAATAACTGATTCATCCATGCAGAATTGAATACCCCTATTGTAATGACTCCTTCTCGTATATCTTTTATATAAGAATACTTTCCTATTCGATTGCCCATTAAAGAGGACCACTTTTTTTTCAATTCATAATGGCGATAGGGTTTCAATAAGTTATTATGTTCCAACACTTCTTGTATCAAATCACCGGCTTTTTCAGTTGTTCCTCTTCTCATGTTCGTCATATCGAACCTTTCCCTTTTCTACATAAAGAAACGAATATTCCTTTTCCTTACGAAAAAAAGAATCATCCGTTGTCGTAATAAAAGTTTGAACCTTTCCTTGCACAAAAGAAAGCAAAGCATTTCTTCGTTCTTCATCTAATTCACTCATAACATCATCAAGCAATAAAATCGGATATTCTCCGTTCTCTTTTTTTATAAATTCCAACTCCGCCATTTTCAATGCTAAAACAGCAGTCCGTTGTTGTCCCTGAGAACCGAATTTTTTCAATTCCCCCAAATCATTTTCCACAACGAAATCATCTCTATGAGGACCTATAGACGTAGACTGACGATAAATATCTTTTTCCCTATTTTTCCGTAATAATTCATAATAAACGTCTTCCGTATCCTCTACCGTCGAACCCTTATATGGCTGAATGTATGTCAATTTTACTATCTCTTTTTCACTCGTTAAGTTCCTGTATATTTCCTTTACGACAACAGATATTTTCTCTAAAGATTCTTTTCTTTTATTAACTATATAGGCTGCCAGGCGTGCTAACTGGAGATCCCATTCATGAAGAGATATATCTTTTTCATATTTCATCCGCTTTAAAAGTATATTTCTTTGAGATACAGCCTTATTATACTGTAATAGCATCTTATAATAGGACGGATTGATTTGAGATATTTCCATATCCAGAAAACGTCGTCTTAATGCCGGATTTCCTTTTATTAGTTGTAAATCCTCAGGTGAAAACATAACTTCTTGAAGTATACCGAAAAGTTCTCTTGTTCTTACCTTCGTATCATTTACGGACACGCGCTTTTTTTCATGAAGAGAAAAAACAATTTTAATATTTTGTTCTGTTTCATTCCTTATAAAATCGATAATAACGCTTCCGTTTGTAGCGGATTTTCTCAACAAATCCACATCTGTAACACCTCTATACGATTTACCTATACATCCGGTATATAAGGCTTCCAACAAATTAGTTTTTCCTTGACCGTTATTGCCATATAAAACAATAACGGTCGCAGGAAAAGATATATCCGCTTCTTCATAGTTTCTTATATTAAGTAAGCGAATTCTCGATATATTCATTACTTACTGTTCTCCGACAACTCTAAACTGCCCTACATTTTCTACCTTCACTATATCATTAGGATAAAGTTTCTTTCTTTTTACAGTACAACTTTCACCGTTTACAAAAATCATTTTATTAGCAATAAGCATACTCGTTTGACCGCCACTTTCCGTAATATCGGCCCACTTTAAGAACTGATCTAATTGTATCGTTTCTGTCTGAATCTTTATTTCTTTCATGTTGCTCCTATCTTGCACGCATAGGCGTAACAACAAATACACAATTTCCCGTATCCTTATCTTGTATCAACATAGGACTGTTTTCACGGCATTTAAGAAAAATTTCATCCTTACTGCAATGTTTTAATACATCAAGAATAAAACGTCCGTTAAAAGATATGGACAAAGGATTTCCGCCGGACATGATACATTCAACCGAATCTTCTACAACACCATGATCCGGGTCCTGACTATTCATGTGAATCTGATTATCCGCCATATCAAAGTTAATAACATTATATTGAGCATCTTTGGCGACAATTGAAATTCTTTCAACGGCAGCTGTAAAGTCATTGCGTCTTATAGTAATAATATTGCTGAATTCCGTCGGAATAACTCGTTTGTAATCAGGGAAGGTTCCTTCTATAAGACGTGTACGGATATATACATTACCGAATTGAATAGCCAAATAATTTCTTACAGCCGTAATCTTTACGACAACAGGAACATCTGTCGGTAACTGTCGGGCTACTTCAGATAATAATCTACCGGGAATAATAGCTTGAATATCTCCTGTTGACGGTTGATCCAATGTAACTGATTTTAAAGCCAAACGATGGGTATCCGTTGCAACCATAGATAAGGATTTTCCGGAAACATCTAAAAAAGTACCTGTAAACACGGGGCGAGATGTATCTGTTGCGCATGCATAAGAAGTATTGTCGATTAAATCTTTAAGGATAACACTGTCTGTTGTGAAGGAAGCATATCCCTGTTCAACAACTTCGACTTCATTAAAGTCTTCAGTATTCATAGTCATATATCTATATTTAAGCTTACCGCCCTCAATAGACATTTGTGAATCTGAATCACTTTTGGTCAGTATAATTTCTTCAGATGCTATACGTCTTGTTAATTCTGACAAATGAGGATCCCATAAAAACACTTCACCGGATTCTTCAATAATACCGGGAATGGTTGTTTTGATTCCCATATCATAGTCATTGGCCTGAATTTCAATATTATCATTTATAGCTTTGATTAGAAGACCGTTTTCACTGGATAAGTTATTACTTTTATTGGATGCTACTTTTTGCACCGACTGTAAGGCACGTGTAAAGTCTTCTTTTTGAATTTTCAGTTTCATGGTATTCTCCTTTTTATATGAATATGAACTTAATTGGAGCTTATTAAATAGTAGTAATAGTAATAGGGGGTGTGGATTTGTAAAAAAGTCTTTTAAAAGTGTAAGCTATCTTGTTTACCCGTGTTTATAAAAAGTGGATAAGTAAAATCGGATTATTCACAATTTTACAGGAAAATTACTTATTCACTTTTATAGAAGGGATATATACAACATATAAACCTATTTATCCACAAGGATAATTGAATTTTTTATTTGTTCAACAGCCTTTCGCAGAGACTCGTCTTTTTTTACCTCTTTAGAAATTTTATTAACCGCGTACATGACTGTTGTATGGTCTCTATCATTAAAAGCGGCACCGATATGAGGATATGTGTGTTCTGTTAATTCACGGCATAAATACATGGCTATTTGACGAGGAAAAGCTATTTTTTTGAGTTTAGTTTTACTCATTAAGTCTTCATATTTTATTTTATAATATGAGCATACATGTTTAGTTATTTCATCAATAGTAATATATTTTTTTTCCTGTTTTGTTTTGACCAGCTCTTGAAGAGCCCTTTGTGTTACTTCCAGTGTAATGGGAGAGTTTTCGACAGATGCCTGCATTTGAGCTCGAATAAAGGCTCCTTCAAGTTCGCGAATATTTTCGCTCACATTGGAAGCTATATAGTCGATGGCTTCTTTATCAATAGGTAGATGTTCGATTTTGGCCCGATTTCTTAAAATCGCTGTTCTCGTTTCCAAATCGGGAGGATCAATATTTACAACAGTTCCGCCTTGAAAACGGGATCGAAGCCTATCTTCCAGTTTTTTTATATTCTGTGGAGGTCGATCGCTTGTAAAAACCATTTGTTTATGGTCTTTGTAAAGTTTGTTAAAGGTGTGAAAAAACTCTTCTTGAGTATGTTCTTTACTTTCTAAAAACTGAATATCATCGACGAGAAGGACATCTATATTTCTGTATCGTTGACGAAAACTTTCAGGGTTTTTATCCTGGATGGATTGAATGAGTTCATTGGCAAAATCTTCACTTGTAATACAGCGTAGTCGTAAATGAGGATAATGTTTTAATATATAATGACCGATAGCGTGCATCAAATGTGTTTTACCCAGACCGCTGTCACCGTATATAAAAAAAGGAGAATATTTTGTCATAGGCGATTCGGCTATGGACATAGCCGCTGCATGAGCCAATCGATTACTGTTGCCTACAACAAAAGTATCAAAGGTATAAGCGTCGTTTAAAGTGGAGGCCCCTGTTTGTAAAATATCATCCTTTTCGTCAGAAAAAGGTCCGGATTGTTTTATATCCGGAGTATAAGTAGGTTCTGAACCTGTCTGTAACTGTTCCGTATGGGGGGAAACCGATTCCTTTGTTTCCTGAGTTTTTAAACTTTCAATAGTATATACGTTGTTGGCATATATATCTTGAGACTCTTCTTTTTTTTGAGTATTTGACTGTTCCCTATCGGAAAGATCTCCGGCACTGTGAATAAGACGAACTTTAATCTCTTGATCGGCCACGGATGAAGCCGTCGTTTCCAATAGGTGTGTATATTTTTTTGTAATGTAAGAACAGATAAAATTAGTAGTTGTATCGAGGATAAACATATTGTTTTCAAAAGAATAAGGTATTAAGGACGTTTCTATCCATGTGTTGTAAATTTGCGGTGGCAATGATTGTTTTAACTTTTCCAACATGCGAATCCAAAGTTCCGTAATATCAATAGTTTCCATAAGAGACCTCTCTTTAAAATGCATGTGTATATAAAGGTAATTGTTGTGATATAATGTGTATAACTGTGTAGATAAAACTCTTTTTCTTACGATAAATATCGAAAAGAGAAAGAAAAAAGAAAGTTATCAATAATTGTTGATAATATGTTGATAACTTTCTTTTTATATCTGTCATCTATCCACATTTTACACCAAAAAAGATATGAATGGAATAGACAGGTCCATTTACTTATGAGTCTTATGTATCCTCTTCATTGACAGTATATAGCCTATTGAGTATAATTACACTGTTATGGTGTAAGCTCAAAGTATTATGTGTAAAAGGAGGTGCTTCACTTGAAACAGACATTTCAACCGAATAACTTGTGGAAGAAAAGAACGCACGGCTTCCGTGAAAGAATGAAAACTAAAGGCGGTCGTATGGTTTTGAAAAAACGCCGCATGAAAGGTAGAAAGAAACTTTCTGCTTAATAACAATTACGAGATGAACAGAAAAATTCCTCGGGGGATTTTTCTGTTCATCTGCCATTATCAGGATAATCGTTATGTATGAGTTGAAAAAAAAAGATCGCTTATGTAAAAATAGAGAATATCAGCTCGTATATCGTCACGGTAAGTCATATGTGGCCAGATCCGTCGTTTTGTATATTATGAAACGATCGCCGCAGCAACCGATTCGATCGGGATTTGTGACAGGGAAAAAAGTAGGTTGTGCCGTTGAACGCAATTATTGCAGGCGCTTAATGAAGGAAGTATATCGACTACATCGCTCTGAACTGATAAGCGGATATGATCTGGTATTAATCGGCAGAAGCCGTATGAAGTACGGCACCTATGCAGATGCGGAAAAGACGATTATGAAGCTTTTTAAACAGGCCGGTCTTTTGAAAAAGGCTTAGTTATGAAATATATACTTATATTTCTTGTAAAAGTATATAGACTATGTGTATCTCCGTTGGGATTACCTTGTTGTCGATTTTATCCTACTTGTTCTGCTTATGCCATTGAAGCCTTACAAAAATACGGCGCAGTAAAAGGGTCGGTTCTCGCTGTCAAGAGAATTTTAAAATGCCATCCTTTTCATAAGGGCGGTTATGACCCGTTGCCGTAACGGGACGGATGAAATTAAGGCCTGTCCCCTGGATTTTTTACACTTGATAGGAGTTGAGATTTTTGGGCTTTTTCAGCGGAATTATGGATGTATTGAGCGGCATTATGTCAACCTTCCTCGACTATTGTTACGCTTTTACTCAATCAGTGGGATACCCCAGTTACGGTATTGCCATTATAATGCTTACAATTATTATTAAGCTGGTACTCAGTCCGTTGACGGCAAAACAGATTCGTTCCATGGAAGGAATGCAACTGTTACAGCCGAAAATAAAAGAATTACAGAAAAAATATAAGGGTAACCAGAAGAAGATGCAGGAAGAAATGAGTAAGCTTTATCGTGAAATGGGTGTGAATCCCCTTTCAGGATGTTTGCCTATTTTAATCCAAATGCCTTTCCTTGTATCTATCTTCTATGCGTTACGATCCTATCCGTATGATCCTGCATATGAAAGTTTTTTGTGGCTTTCCAATTTGGGTCAGCCTGATGAAACCTATATTTTGCCGGTCTTGTCGGCTCTTTCTACCTTCCTTATTCAAAAGCAAATGACAGGTGCACAGCCTGATGCTGAAGGTCCGCAGGCTATGCAACAAAAGATTATGAAGGTGGCTATGCCCCTTTTTATAGGTTGGATTAGCTTGACATTCCCGAGCGGCTTGGTTATTTACTGGATTATTTCCAATGTTTTCCAAGGAGCTCAGCAGATGATTATGGGACGTCTCAAGAAGGAGAATTAACATGATGATTATCGAAGCTACGGGAAAAACTATTGAAGAAGCGATTGAATCGGGTCTTAAAGAACTGGGAAAAGATATATCCGAAGTGGAAACGGAAGTATTGGTTCAGCCCAGTAGCGGTATTTTGGGTTTCGGTAAAAAAGAGGCCAAGGTTCGCCTTACGGTAATTGAAAAACAGGTTGAAGAAGTACCTGTTGAAGCGATACAAGTTGAAGAAGTTTCCGTAGAAGTAAAACCCGTTGAATCAGATGGAGGAGAAAATCGTAATGATGCGGAGGAAGTCGCCGCCGATGCGAAAGAATTCCTGAATACAATTCTTGAAAAAATGGGAATTTCGGCTGTTATCGAAAAGATGATAAAGGCTGACAGAATTACACTTCACATACACGGCGACGACTTAGGAGTTCTTATAGGAAAACACGGGCAGACATTGGATGCCTTGCAATATATCATTAATTTAAAAGCTAATAAAGGCAAAGAAAATCGTTTTTTCATTATGCTTGATGTAGAAAACTACAGGGCTCGTCGTGAAGAAACGTTAAAAAACTTGGCTCATCGTTTGGCAAGTCGAGTTAAACGCAATCGTAACAAGGTTGTTCTTGAACCGATGAACGGGTTTGAGCGAAAAATTATTCACGTAGCCCTTCAGGACACGGAACATGTACGGACGGAAAGTGAAGGCCAGGACCCGTATCGTCATGTAGTTATTTATTACCAATAATAGAGGGCCCGGTGCAATGCACCGGGTTCTTTTCCTATATGAAGGAGAATTTCTATGATTTACGATTTGTCACATACCATTGCGGCTATTGCTACGGCAACGGGAGAAAGCGGTGTCGGCATTATTCGTATAAGCGGTACTGAAGCCTATAACATCGGTGAAAAAATTTTTTGCAGTAAGGGGAAGACGAGGTTCAAGGATTTTAAAGACAGAACGATTCATTTCGGAACTATTGTTGATGAAAAAGGCCGTGAAATTGACGAAGCTCTTGTACTTATCATGAAGCGGCCTCATTCTTATACGGCGGAAGATGTTTTGGAAATACAATGTCACGGCGGTCGTCAATCTGTTTCGGATATTTTAAAACTCGTACTTCGAAGCGGTGCTCGTCTGGCTCGTGCGGGAGAATTTACTCAAAGGGCCTTTATGAACGGCCGTATCGATTTGGTGCAAGCCGAAGCGGTCATGGATGTTATTCAGGCCAAAAGTTCGAAGGGATTAAGTACGGCTCTAAGCCAATTGGAAGGTCGGCTTTCAGGTATTGTGGCTGCCATGAGGACTGAATTGACGGATTTTATTACACGTCTGGAAGTAACGGTAGATTATCCGGAAGAAGATTTGGAAGATATTGTCGTTCATGACTTGGAAAAGACTATGAGATGTATGATGGAGCGGATGGAACAAATGCTGAAGGATTCGTCTAAAGGACGGATTATTCGTGACGGCATGACGGTGGCCATTGCCGGGGCTCCCAATGCAGGAAAATCCAGCCTACTGAATTATTTACTTGCAGAAGATCGAGCCATTGTGACGGATATTCCGGGAACGACGAGAGATGCTCTGGAGGAATGGGTATCTATACAGGGAATTCCATTTCGTCTTGTCGATACGGCGGGAATCAGAGAAACGACAGATACGGTTGAAGCTATCGGTGTAACTAAGGCCAGAAATTATATAGAAACTGCTGATACGGTTCTAATTTTGAAAGACAGGACGCAGCCGTTTAGTGATGAAGACAAGGCTTTGATAAACTCTGTCCCTGACGGTAAGGGTGCTATTGTTCTGACAAAGTCGGATTTAAAGCCTCTTCTGGAATGTAAAGATTTAGAAGTGTACGGCCTTCCTGTTTTTTCACTGTCGTCCGAGACAGGAGACGGTATAAGTTTATTGGAAGAGTACTTGGTTTCCCGTTCGGGAGAAAGCGGTGCGGGAGAGAATGAAGTTCTCTTATCCAATATGAGACATATTGAACTGATGAGGCAAAGTTTGAATGCTCTGAAAAGGGCTGAAGAAACGATGTATGCCGGCATGCCGACGGACTTAATACTCGTTGATTTACGTGAGGCTTGGGAGTTATTGGGTGCGGTCACGGGAGAGACGGTTCAAGACGATATGGTCGGTGAAATATTCAGTCGTTTTTGTTTGGGAAAATAGGAGGTTCTGTTGTGTTTGTTGCCGGAACTTACGACGTAATCGTTATCGGTGCAGGACATGCGGGTTGTGAAGCGGCTTTGGCCGCTGCTCGTATGAAAATGCATACCTTATTGATTACGCTTAATTTAGATAATATAGCTTTAATGCCTTGTAATCCCGCTATAGGCGGTCCGGGTAAAAGTCACCTTGTTAAAGAAATTGATGCTTTAGGCGGTCAGATGGGTTTGGTAGCCGATAACACGGCTATACAAATGCGTATGTTGAATACGGGCAAAGGTCCTGCAGTTTACTCTTTGCGTGCTCAATCGGATAAAAAAGCATATCAGTCTGAAATGACACATATCTTGGAAAATGAAGCCAATCTGGATGTGAAACAACTGACCGTTACGGATCTTATCGTAGAAGATAAGATTGTAAAGGGTGTCTATACGGAATTGGGTGAAACCTTTTTGGCTAAAGCGGTCATTTTGGCAACCGGAACATATTTAAAGGGGCGTATCATTATCGGAACGACCGTACTTGAGTCAGGTCCCATAGGACAACGATCGGCCGAAGCATTATCCGATTCTTTGAAAAAATACGGGATTTCATTAATGCGCTTTAAGACAGGAACTCCAGCTCGGATAGACAGCCGTACATTGCAAACCGACTCTATGGAAAAGCAGGAAGGAGATAATGAAGGACATGCCTTTTCTTTTCTGTCTGAACGGTTAAATCGTAATAAGGTTTGTTGTTGGCTTACCTATACGAACGAGAGAACTCATGAGATTATTCGATCCAATCTGGATCGGGCACCTATGTGTAACGGAGTTATTGAAGGTATCGGGCCCAGATATTGTCCGTCTATTGAATCTAAAATTCTTCGTTTTGCCGACAAGAAGAGACACCAGCTTTTTGTTGAACCGGAAGGATTAAAAACGGAAGAAATGTATGTTCAGGGAATGAGTACCAGCTTGCCCATGGATGTACAGTATGAATTTTTAAAGACCATTCCCGGCTTGGAAGATGTGAAAATAATGCGACCCGGATATGCTATCGAGTATGATTGTCTCGACCCTTTGCAACTCTTGCCTACTTTGGAAGTCAAGAAGATAAGAGGATTGTATTCGGCCGGTCAGGCAAACGGAACGAGCGGTTATGAAGAGGCGGCGGCACAAGGGCTGATAGCAGGTATTAATGCGGCACTGAAGATACAGAAAAAAGATCCCTTTGTATTGACACGGGCGGAAGCCTATATAGGTGTTCTTATAGATGATTTGGTTACAAAGGGTACAAACGAGCCGTATCGTATGATGACCAGCCGATCCGAATATCGTTTAATTCTAAGACAAGATAATGCGGATATGCGATTGACGGAAAAAGGCCGTGAATTAGGGCTTGTAACCGATGAGAGATATGCAGCCTTTTGTAAGAAAAAAGAGGAAGTTGATGAGCTTCTTTCTGTCTTAAAAAAATTGTCCGTTACGCCGACGACCCGGACTAATAAACTTCTCGAGTCGGTAGGCTCGGCTCCTTTAAAAACGGGAATCAAGGGCGTCGACTTGTTACGTCGTCAAGAAATGACCTATTCTTTAATGAAAAAGCTATTTAGTGAACTTAAAGACTATCCTCTTGATGTAACGGAGGAAGTGGAGATTACGGTTAAGTATGAAGGCTATATTGAACGTCAGCGGGAACAGGTAGCAAAGATGAATAAGTTGGAACAGCGTCTTTTACCCGATTCTATTGACTACGAAGCGATCGATACAATCTCTTCCGAGGGTCGACAAAAGCTTTCCGATATTCGGCCGCGCTCATTAGGACAGGCTTCGCGTATATCCGGAGTTTCACCGGCAGATATTACGGCGTTATTGATTTATACTGAGCAGATGAGACGGGAGGGGAAAGGTAATGTTTCCATGTAAGGGAGATGAGCTTTTCCGTCTTGCCTATCCGAACATAACGGATGATGAGCTGGAAAAATTCAAAGTCTTTGCCGGGTTATTGGAAGAAAAAAATAAGGTTATGAACTTAACAGCCATTACCGATGCCGACGAAGTGACGGTAAAGCACTTTATTGACAGCTTAAGTTGTTATGATGAGCGCTTCTTTTTCACCGGGGCTAAGGTATTGGATTTGGGTACGGGTGCCGGGTTTCCCGGAATTCCCTTGGCTATTATGCACGACGATTTGAAGATTACCTTCTTCGACAGCCTTCAAAAACGGTTAACCTTTTTAAAGGAAGTGACAACGACTCTTTCATATAAGCAGGCCGAGTTTTTGCACGGGCGAGCTGAAGAAGAGGCTCATAAAGATATATATCGGGAAGCCTTCGATATAGTTACGACTCGAGCTGTAGCCAGACTCCCTGTTTTAGTTGAATGGGCCTTGCCGTATGTAAAAACGGGAGGTTATTTCGTAGCTCTTAAAGGGGCGGCCTATGCAGAAGAAATTGAAGAATCGAAAAATGCGTTGAAAATTCTCGGGGGTATGGTGGAAGTCGTCGAGCCTAAGAAATTGCCCGGTCTTGAAGATAAGAGAGCCGTTTTATATATTAAAAAGGTTAAAAACAGCCCGGCAAAGTATCCTCGCAAGCCAAAAGTGGCTGTAAAGAATCCGTTATAAAGAAAGGATGAGCTTTATGAAGATGAAAAAACTGGCCCTTTGTGCTATGGTATGGTGTCTCGGATTGGCTTCATCGTTTGCCGTTTCCGATGGGGAGATTCATGCTCGGGCAGCCGTTCTGATGGATGCTAAGACAGGAGAAGTACTGTATTCGAAAAACGGTGATGAAAAGTTGTATCCCGGCGGGACGACTATGATTATGACTGCCCTTTTAGGGGCCGAAGCGGGCGATACGGTATTGGACGGAGCCGTTCATTTTTCCGATGATGTAACTAAATTGGATAGAGACGTAGCTGTTTTGGGAATTTCCGCAGATCACCCCGTTACGCTTCGCAATGCCCTTACGGCTATGATGACTTATACGGGTTGTGATGCGGCCTTGGATACGGCTGTCACGGTAGCTCCTTCCGTAGCGGACTTTGTGCATATGATGAATGATAAGGCAGTCACTATAGGTGCTACGAATACTCATTTTACGAATCCTCACGGATTGCCGGATGCAAACCATGTTTCGACGGCTAAAGATTTGGCTAAGATAGCTGTATATGCTATGCAAAATCAGACTTTTAAATCTTTTACGGGACGTACGAGTTTTGTCATGCCGTATACAAACGGCGGGGCCCAAGAAGTTTTTTCCATGAATGAGTTTCTCAATTCAGGATATAAGGGTGCTAACGGCATTAAAACCGGTGCCACCGACTACGGCGGAGCGACCTTGGTTGCATCGGCTATGCGCGGGGATAAGACTTATGTGGTCAGCATTTTAAACTCGGATAACCGTAGTGGTGATGCAAAGCTGTTGATGGACTTTGCCTTTGCTGAGACCACTGCAATCGATGCGGTGAGCAAAGATGACGGAAAATCAGCGGTGGCAGAAAAGAAGGAAAATAAAACGACTCCTGAAGAGGATGCCGAAGCCTATACTTTACGAGATGCGCCGGAAGGGCAAACGTTGACGGGTATTGCAGCACAACATATTTCTAAATAAGTATAAATAGCATAATGGTGGATATAAAACCGCTTCCTGTTAGGAAGCGGTTTTTTTCATAAACCATACTATAATTATGATATTTAATCATTTTGGACATTCGTGCATATTCGTTTAGAATAATGAACGTTTTTGATTGATTATTATTGTTTGTGATTGTATACTAAGGGCGAAATTTACTTTCAGGAGGTACTCATTATGTTGACCGAAGAACGGCAGAGAGACATAGCACGGCTTGTAATGATTGAAAGAGCCGTAACGGTACAGCAGTTGTCGGAGCGGTACGGGATCTCGGAATCGACGGCCAGACGGGATTTACTTACCTTACAAAAGATGGGCCTTGTCAATCGGGTTCATGGTGGAGCCACGGTTGTAGACGAAGTGGATGAATATAATGTCAATTCTGAAAGTATTCAGCAGAAATATGCCTATCACGTAGAAGAAAAGAGAAAAATAGCCGCTTATGCCGCTACTTTGATAGAAGAACAGGATTTTATTTATATAGACGGCGGTTCGACGACGGAACAAATGGGCGACTTTTTGACGTCACATGATATTTCAATTGTTACAAATAGCCTTCCCTTGGCACAAAAACTGGCTGCACGGGGGCTACAAGTAAGTATACTTCCCGGGACGGTTAAAGGATCGACTGAATCGGTTATCGGAGGAGACATGAGAGATATGCTCAGACGTTACCACTTCACGAAGGGTTTTTTCGGTACAAACGGGATTGATCTTCGTTTCGGGTATACGACTCCCGATCAGGAAGAGGCGGCCTGTAAGACGGCTGCACTTAAACAGTGTACCAAGGCGTATGTTTTGGCAGATACGAGTAAATTCGGTCGTTCGTCACACGTAACATTTGCGACTCTTGCGGAGGTCGCAATTATTACGGCAGGTAAGAAGGATTTAGATGTTTCCGCATACGGTGAGCAAACGGAGGTGTGTATGCTTTGATCTACACGATTACGTTCAATCCGTCTTTAGACTATGTTGTTCATACGACGGATTTTTCTACCGGTAATATTAATCGGGCAGAGGCGGAAGCCATATATCCCGGCGGTAAGGGAATTAACGTATCCCTTGTATTACAGGCCTTGGGAACCCGAAGCAAGGCCTTGGGCTTTGTAGCCGGTTTTACCGGTCGGGAAATAGAGCGTCTTTGCGTGAATGCCGGTGTACAATGTGATTTTCTTTATTTACGAGAAGGTAATTCTCGCATTAACGTAAAGGTTATCAGCCATGAAGAAACGGCACTTAACGGAATGGGGCCGCTTATAGGTCAAGAGGATATTAATCACCTGAAAAAAATAATAGGGTCTCTAAGCTCCGATGATGTACTGGTTCTTGCCGGAAGCATACCGGCAGGTATAGACAACCGTATATATGAACAGTTATTGGCGTCCGTAGCAGCTAAAGGCGTCAAAACCGTTGTCGATGCGACAGGCGAGCTTTTACGTAATGTATTGAAGTATAAACCCTTTTTGATTAAACCCAACCGAGAAGAACTGGAAGAATTATTCGATATAAAATTAAGGACAGATGAAGACATTATTTTTCAGGCACGGAAACTCCAAGAAGAAGGGGCACAAAACGTACTTGTATCCCTCGGCGGTGACGGTGCCATATTAATCGGTGAAGATAATGAAATATATAAGGTAAAAACGCCTGAAGGAACGCTCGTCAACTCCGTGGGTGCCGGAGACAGTATGGTAGCCGGATTTATTTCGGCTTATATGAAATACGGGGGGAACTTGAGCGAGGCATTACGTTGGGGGATTGCAGCCGGAAGTGCTACGGCTTTTCATGAATGGCTGGCAACGGGCCGACAAATTAAAGATATGTATGAAGCTGTTTGGTTATAGGGGGAACCGTTATGAAAATTACGGATTTATTGAAAGTTGAAAGTATCGATTTACAGGCAGAGGTTGTCGATAAACGAGGCGCTGTTAATAGGTTAGTAGATTTAATGGAAAAAAGCGGTTGTTTAAAAGATAAAGAAGCGTATAAGGCCGCAGTCTTAAAGCGTGAAGGCGAAGGAAGCACGGGAATCGGTGAGGGTATTGCCATTCCTCATGCCAAGACAGATGCGGTTGTAAAGCCCGCACTGGCATCTATGATTGTTCGCACCGGTGTCGATTATGAAAGTCTTGATGATGAGCCGGCTCACCTTTTCTTTATGATTGCCGCACCGGCGGACGGTGCCGATGTTCATTTGGAAGTCCTTAGCCGTCTCAGCAGAATGCTTATGGATGACGACTTTAGAGAGGCTTTGATGTCGGCTCCCGATAGAGAAACGTATTTAAAAATTATTGATAATGCGGAGCAAGCCTTGGCAGTCGAAGATTCTGGAGAAGCCGGTCAAGCGGCAGTCTCAG
>NZ_JAQCUN010000001.1:3879-38398 GCF_027685385.1 Megasphaera sp. AF13-6AC | reverse complement strand
CCGTCAAGGAGTGCATATTCACGCCCCATAACCCCCTGAAGTTCCGTAAATTCTTGAACCATTTGTGTCAACAAGTCCGTCTTGGCCAAGTCGGCAAGATGTTTAATCTCGCCTTCTTCAATAGGCAAATCCAATTTAGCCGTCAAAAAGGTCATAATAGCGGCCAGGCGCTGAGACTTGTCAAATAACGTACCCAATCCGTCTTGGAAGACAATTCGCTTTAAGTCTTCCGTTCTGTCAGCCAAAGATTTCTTGCGATCTTCGGCAAAGAAAAACTTAGCGTCGTCCAAACGAGCACGCAAAACACGTTCATTGCCGTGACGAACCGTATCCAAATGGTAATCGTCACCGTTGCGTACAGTCAGAAACATGTTCATCAACCGATCTTCCGAATCACGCAAGGGAAAATAGCGTTGATGGTCCTTCATAGGTGTAATAACTGCCGCTTCGGGAAGTTCCAAATAGTCTGTATCGAAACATCCGTACAAAGGTGTCGGATATTCAACAAGATAAACGACTTCTTCCAAGAGTTCCTCATCCATGACTACATGGCCGCCTTGCTTTTTTGCAACAGCATGCAACCCCTTGACAATCATATCACGACGTTCTTCAGGATCTACAATAATATAATGTTCTCTCAATAAGTCAACGTATTCGCCGGGTGCTTGAATATCGAAATCCCCCGTTCCGAGAAAACGATGACCGCGTGTAGTACGTCCCGACACAACATGAGCCATTTCAAAGGGTACCACCTCGGTGCCGAACAACGCTACGAACCATCTCAGCGGGCGGACAAAACGCATGTCTTCATTACCCCAAGTCATACTTTTAGGGAAAGACAAAGACGAAACGAGTGTCTTCATAATTTCGGGCAATAAGGCTTTCGTTTCTGAACCGGCAACAGTCACATCTGCATATACATAGCCGTCTTCCGTAACCAATTCCGATACGTCGATATGCTGTCCTCGTGCAAATCCCATAGCGGCCTGAGTCGGGTTGCCGTCGGCATCAAAAGCGATTTTCACGGACGGCCCTTTGTTCTTGGACGATACGTCGGCTTGTTTTTCAGCCAATCCGTTAACCAATAAAGCCAAGCGCCGCGGAGTTCCTACTGTACGAATGTCCTTATAGTCAAGATGATTTTTTGCAAATATATCGGCAGCTCCTTCATGCAACTGCTTCAATGCCGAAGGCATATAGTGTGCGGGAATTTCTTCAGTACCTATTTCCAGCAATAAATCTTTACTCATTATTTTCCCTCCTTCAACATGGGGAATCCCAATCTTTCCCGTTCTGCCAAATAAGCTTTAGCACAAGCTCGAGACATATTGCGAACGCGTCCGATAAAAGCCGCTCTTTCACTGACACTGATAGCTCCGCGTGCATCTAAGAGATTAAAGGCATGCGAGCACTTTAAAACATAGTCGTATGCAGGCAACACAAAGCCCTTTTCAATAGTACGTAGCGCTTCTTTTTCATACATGTCGAACAAGGTGAACAACATATCTGAATCACTGATTTCAAAGGCATATGACGATTGTTCGAATTCATTTTGATGGAAAATGTCGCCGTAAGTTACGCCATCCGTCCATTCCAAGTCATATACATTTTCCACACCTTGAATGTACATGGCCAGACGTTCCATACCGTACGTAATTTCCGACGACACGGGTTTCACATCAATGCCGCCGACTTGCTGAAAATACGTAAACTGCGTAATTTCCATGCCGTCAAGCCATACTTCCCAACCGAGTCCCCAGGCGCCGAGGGTCGGCGATTCCCAGTTGTCTTCGACGAAACGAATATCGTGTTCCTTCGGATTAATTCCCAGTACTTCCAAGCTTTGTAAATACAGCTCCTGAATATTATCCGGTGACGGCTTACAAATAACCTGAAATTGATGATGCTGATACAGGCGATTCGGATTGTCACCGTAACGACCGTCCGCCGGCCGACGTGACGGTTCTACGTAAGCAACATGCCACGGTTCGGGCCCCAAAGTCCGTAAAAACGTGGCCGGATTCATTGTCCCCGCGCCCTTTTCTACATCATACGGTTCCTGAATGATGCAGCCTTGCGAGGACCAGAATTTTTTCAATGCAAAAATCATATCCTGGAAATTCATCAATATCCCTCCTGAATACAAAAAATCCCTGTAACACGCATGTGCTACAGGGACGAGTATACTTACCCGCGGTTCCACCCCGGTTGGTCATAAGACCCGCTTTATTAATCGGTCGGCCATACACATCGCACTGTCGCGACTTCCTGCCTCGGCCTTCAGAGCGCCTTCAATTCTTTGTAAGCTTCCACTGTCCTTACTCGCTGAATGAATCTACTTATTCTCCTGCATCGCCATTATATTTATGATAACAAAGGCCTTGAACAAAGTCAAACAAAACAACTGTCAGCTAAGTCCTTCCCGGTGATTCGAATAAGGAGCGAATAAAGAAACAGACAATTAAATATCTTAGTCATACGCTATATCAAAGCTGCTCCGTTCAATCAAAAAGAACTCACCCTCTATGAAAGTGAGTTCTTTTTGAATTTATGCGTCTTCTCCGTAATGGGAATCGAAACGTTTGTTTAAATAGTTCGAATACATGTAGGCCAAGACGGCACCGGAAATATTATGCCAAGCACTGAATACGGCTCCGGGTACGCCTGCTAAAGGCATAGATGCGAAGTGAACCTTGGCAAGGCCCGTTGCCAAGCCGGAATTCTGCATACCCACCTCAATGGATACGGCCACCATTTGTTTCCAGCTCATCCCCGTCAACTTCCCGATAGCAAAGCCCAAAGCATAGCCCAATACGTTATGAAGAATAACGACAAGTAAAATAATAGCGGAACTGTTCAAAATAGCATTCCGACTTGCACCGATAATACCGGCAATGAGCAAGGAAATGGAAATGGATGACACGGCGGGAAGATAATCATTGGCCGTAGCTGCCAGTGCGGGTAAGAATTTTTTAACAGCCAACCCGAGAATAATGGGAATAATAACGATTTGAACAATGGAAATAAACATTCCCACAGGATCGAAGGCAATACTTTGTCCCAAAATAAGGTAGGTCAAAAGAGGCGTCATAATAGGCGAAATCAACGTTGATATACTCGTCATAGTAACCGAGAAGGCTACATCGCCCTTACTCATAAAAGTAATAACGTTGGAAGACGTGCCGCCCGGACAGGTACCGACGAGAACTACACCGACAGCCAAGGCCGGTTCAAGCTGAAAAGCATGGGACAATACGAACGCCAAAAAAGGCATAACGAAATACTGTGCCAAAATACCGAAAAAGATATTCTTAGGTTGCTTTAAAATAAGGGCAAAGTCCGACAAATTAAGAGTCGTCCCCATGCCGAACATAATAATTCCTAAGAAAAGGCTGAGTACGGGAACTCCCAAAAACTTACCCATTACCCAGGAAAACGAGGTAGGCGTCGTTAAGCCCAAAATTAAGAAAATAATTGCAATAATACCGAAATACTTGCCGATAAGGGCGCAAACATGTTTCATAAAAGCCATCCTTTCTATATATCTTGTCTGCACGGGTAAAAAAATTACGACTCCTCGGACGAAGTCGTAACTAAATCGTGCAAACAATATGGATTGATTATAGGTACAGTGTTTATTATTGTCAATAAGTTATAGGTTTGTTTCTGTTATGATTTTAAAGTATAACGTTTTATTCGTTAATTTTTTTATTCTTTATCAAGATAGCCTCTTATACCGGTCATTTCTCTTTATATAAATATATTAACCGATATTCTTATTTTTAATTACTTAATCTACATTCTTCAAATCATATGTATTTTTGTAAAACATTTTCCGCATAATTGTTTTTTATGTCACTTTATTGTGTATTGCAACTTTATTTGCTATGATTTTATAAAACCACTTCAGGTATAACTAGTATGTCTTATAATTAGTCAGTCAAAAGCGGTCTCTAATTACGTCTTGACATGAATAGTTTTATTACATTTTTTAAAGGAAGGCCTTTTCTATGCTATTTAAACGTACATTAGCATTTTTTATTCCGTTGCTATTTATAATTTTACCTATAAACGCTTCTTTTTTATCAGAGGAAGCTCATGCCGGTGAGCCTTATTGGAAATTTCATTCTGACTTAGAATCTACTGAATATTTTGACGCTGATTCTGTATCCATTGTTAGTGCAAAGTTCCCTTATTACTCTATCCGCGGCGCTGTATGGTCAGAATATCATGAAAATGGAAAACTAATTATATCAAAAAGTATTTATATTTTTTACTATAATGTAAATAATCATGTTATGAAAGGATGTGAAATATGGCGTGGATTCTATGCTATTGACGGCACTTTTCTATATTCTACATCCCCCAACAAATCTCTCATAACACTTCGGGCATCGTATATGAAGAGTTTCCCGCTTCTAACCGCAGTTGGTGAAATTTGTTTTCTTCGAGTGTATGATATCCCCTTCTCTGAGAGCGCTAAAACAAATTTAAACTAAATTCAGGAGAATACTAATGGACAAAAAAATTGCTGCAATACTTATATTTTCCTTTTAGTTATCATGGCACAAGGAGCTTATACCTATCATTTGATACAACAGGTTAGTGAACTTTCCCAAACAGTATCATCATTA
Source organism: Megasphaera sp. AF13-6AC (assembly GCF_027685385.1). Classification (NCBI taxonomy): domain Bacteria; kingdom Bacillati; phylum Bacillota; class Negativicutes; order Veillonellales; family Veillonellaceae; genus Megasphaera; species Megasphaera sp. AF13-6AC. The sequence continues at coordinate 33,764 of NZ_JAQCUN010000001.1, read as the reverse complement.
CACATTTCTAATGACGTAAAGCACTTAGGACATCGTATTGACGATATTGAGAGTAATGTCTCTTCTAATTCCGATAAATTAGATCAAATAAATAACGACATCAGTAGAAATACAAGGGATATTCAATCTACCACTTTTAAGATAAGAGAAATTATCGATCAGATAAATAATATAGTTCGTTATATTAATTATAACTTCTAACTCCAAACACCATTCAGATACAAATACTCGATAAACACTACAATATGTCTGTTTTCCTAAGTATTCTCATAAATAATTCCCATCTAAATACGTATTACCTAAAATCATTCTAATAAAGGCGGTGTATTATTTGAACAACAAGGAGTTTGCTATAATCTTAATTCTACTTATTATCATCATTCTCCAACAATATCAAATCCAAAAACTTACAAAAAAAGGGACTGATACTACTTTCTCCACCCTAAATTCTTCACCAACTATTCAGAAGTCTTCCCCAATTTTGCTGAAAAGCAAAAATTTTTTCATAAATCTCTTCACGTTTACTGGACGTATTAGTCGATGGAGATATTTTATGACCACAATATTAGCTAGCCCACTCCCAGTCATTTATATTTACTATCTCGAATCATCCCCTGTTACTATTTTTCTTGGCTGTAAAACTCTATTTGATTATATTCAAACTTTCCTTACACTATTACTTATTCTACTTCTCACAATCATAATTATTTCTGCAAAATGTAGACGCTGGCATGATTTAGGAAAAAGTAGTAATTATATTTTTGCAAACATATTTCTAAGCCATCTTTTTATTCCCTATGGTTTTTTATTCTCAGAATTCATTATGCTTATAGTTGCTGGAGATGATAAGACAAATAAGTACGGAGACCCTCCGGACTGGTAACTCGCCTGTTATCTATACAAATTAATTTGTATAACTATATTTTTAATAACAGCTACTACTATACAATACTATAAATACATATCAGTATTTTTAAAGGACAATTTCTAGAAATAACCTTATAAAAGTTCTAGAAATCTGTCCTTTTATTGTCTGTAAAAGTGCCCCTTAGAAGCATATACTAATATTTTCTGTCATCTATTATACGAATGACGACTATTTCCGGCGACGGTCCGGTACGAAAAAGAGCTCCCCATGAACCATATCCCGATGAGACAATGGCTGTCATTTTTCCTATTCGACGAGTACCGTAGTCGAATAGGAACATGCGTCTTGTTCCCAAGCGATTGGGCCAAAATTGGCCTGCATGAGTATGCCCGCTCACGTATAAATCATAGTTTTGAAGAGCGACTTGCTCAATACGCACAGGCTCATGTTCTATAAACACGTTAAATTGCCCCGGAACGGCAGGCGGAACATCGTCACCGTTTCCGAGCAAGTAGTCGGCTGCACCCGTTATGTTAATACCGAGTCCCGTATCCTTACGCTCATCTATTAGACACTCAATGCCTCCCGCTTCCAAAACCTGCCGTTCTTTATCAACATTCATGCCGTAGTAGTCATGATTCCCCAAAACGGCCATGTATTGCCCTTTATTCCGCCCCAATTGTGCAAACCCGTTAAGCGAGCCGTCTTTTAAAACAAAGGAAAGATTCCCGTCTATAATGTCTCCCCCGAAAAGGACAAGCTGTGCTCCTGACTGTTCCAATCGTGCCTTAAGCTTTTGCACAAAAGGCTTACCCAAAACTGCGCCTAAGTGTATATCACTTAAAAAAGCGATAGTTACCTCTCCGTCCACCTTGTCCGACTGTATATCCACATACCTGTATACGGGATGAGTAGCCTTATAGTATCCGTACAGTAAGATAAGGCCTAAAATAAAGACCCATACCCTTCCGTACACCGGCAATATAACTGCTAAAGAATCGCTTCCCGTAAACACTGTTATAACCTTGATAAAATAATACGGGATAAGGGCCAAAAGGCCATAGTAGGTCGCAATAAACCAATAACCGCCCACAGGTGTCAAACTTTTGACAAGGTGCAAAGGTAACGCAAGGGCTCCTACATAAGGAATGACAAATAATAGCGGCGACAAAGCAAAAATTACCGCACCCGTAAAATTGTCCAATATTGAAAAAGCGGCGGCATACATAGGCCATTGTGCCAAAGATACAAGAGCTCCTATGAAGCCTACGACAAGATAAAACAAATAACGTCTTTTTTCCATCATTACCTCAATATAAGAAAAGTCGGCCCGAAAAATGACGAGCCGACAAAATCTTTCGTTAATACCGATTACAAAGTTTGGTACAAAAGTCTTTCCATATTTTTGTACATAATCTTTTCCAATGCTTCTTCGTCGTATCCGCGACGTTTCAGAATATCCGTAAAGTTTCGTACTTTAGTCGCATCTTCCAAGTCCTTTGTACTCACTTGGCCGGGCTCGGCAAAGGATAAGGCATTATCATCCAAAAAATCGCAAAAGTCAAATCCGCAACCTACATGATCAATCCCTACCAGATTTACCATATAATCGACATGATCCGCCAATTTTTCCGCCGACGGTGTTTTTTCATCAATAAAGGCCGGCCAGGCATTCATGCCGATAACGCCTCCCGTAGAAGCAATGATTTTAATCTGCTCATCCTTCAGATTGCGCTTGGCCGGACAAAGGGCATATGCATTGGAATGAGATGCCAACAAGGGCTTTGTCGCCGTCTCGGCTATGCCGTAAAAGGTCTTTTCACTGGCATGAGACACATCGACAATCATACCGAGTGTTTCCATTAAATGCACGGCATCGACACCTGCCGGTTTCAAGCCGCAAATGCCCTGTGTATCACCCGCCCCGACGGCAAATTCATTTTCTTCATTCCACGTCAACATGGCATGTCGAACCCCTAAATCATACAGGGTTTCCAAGAAAACAGTGCGTCCTTTAAGCCCGCTAAGGCCTTCCATCCCCCAGAGTATAGCGGTCTTTCCCGCATCTCTCAAGGCTGTTAAATCATCCGCTTTTTTTATAAGTCCCAATACATCCCGATTCTCCCGAAGTTCCTGAGAGGCATATCCCAAAATTTCCAGCATCCGTTCCGTCGGTTCCTGAACATAATCCCGTTCAATCCAGACCGCAGCAATCATGGCTCCTATATTGCCTTCAGCCAGCCGTTGTGCATGATAATTCTGAAAAATACGGGTTTCTCCTGCCGCTCTATGCTTCGCAACATGACACAATATATCCGAATGTCCGTCAAAAACATACGCCATCGGTCATCCCCCCTGTCATACCTTAAAGTCCAAGCATACTGCCTACAATAATACCCAAATACGTACCGATAACATAGCCGAAAGTGCCGACGAGCATACACGGCCCTACAAGACGGTACCATCCTTGAGAAATTGCCATGCCGGCCGCCGTCGTCGGTCCGCCGATATTGGCATTGGATGCCAGTATGATGTCTTCCAAATCAAACTTGAAGAGTTTCCCGAAAACAAAGCAAAAAGCCATATTGACAAGGACAACAATAAGACAAAATACGAGCAACAAGGGAGCATTTTGAATAATTTCGGAAATTGATGCGGGAACGCCGATAACAAAGAAGAAAAGATAAATAAAGTACGTTCCGATTTCCTGTGATCCGTTCATAGAGGCTACCTGCTTGTGGCAGAAAGTAGCAAAACACATGGCAAGTAAGGTAATCCACACATACTGACTACCGAAAAAGGTGTTACACATCTGCAAAAAGCCCGTATCCTTGGGAACAACCGTACCGAAGAAGGCCGCAATAGCCTTGGAGACAGCTACGACAATGACGGCATACATAAGATTTAAAGCAATATCTTTTAAAGAGATCTCTTTTCTGCCCCAATATTTTGCCGCCAAAGTTTCTCCGTCTTCAGATTTGCCGTTTACGGCAACGTCATCAATATGAGGATGCGTATAATGCTTTCTGAAAAAAGCATTCCCTGCAACGGCAATGAGGATTAAAAAGTAAATAGCCATATTCAGGTTGTCGGCCACGACAGTGGCGGAAATAACGGTTCCTTTAACCTTGAATGCATCCGCCAAAGCCGTGAAATTAACACCGCCACCGATATATGAACCTGTAATCATGGCAGCCACACTGTTCAAATCCGGTACGTAGGAACCGAGTACGGCATATCCGAGCAAAGCTCCGACTACCGTGCCGACGGAACCGATAAGGAAGATAAAGAACATCCGTCCCGTTTCTTTCCAGATTTTACGCATATTAGCTTGCAGCAAAAGCAACGGAATGGCAATGGGAACGGCAAATCCCCAGACAACATCGTCGAACAAGGGAGCCGACGTCGGAATAATCTGTAAATTAACCAGTACCAAGGCAAAAACTAAGGCTATAATAGCGCCCGAAAGTTTCGAGGCCCATGCATAATGTTGCTCTAAGTAAATAGATATTCCGGCAGCCGAACACATGATAGCGAGCAATACCCATGTGTTTTCAGGCGATACCAAAGTATTCATATATATTCCTCCTCTGTAATCATTTATTATTATCATACGGATGGAGCTCCTGCCTGTCAATTACGCAAACTCATGTATACATTATTTTTTTCATCTTCTTGTATTGGACAAAGTGTGTTTTGAAAGGTACAATGAATCTATGCCTTTTTTCCGTAAGGGAGATGATTATATGAAGGCCATTATATTATACTGTTCCCGTTCGGGAAACACGGAGGCTCTGGCCCATCGAGTTTGTCAAACTATTCCTTGCGATACTTTAAAAGTGGAACCGAAAGAACCGTATGGAAACTATTTACAATCGATTTTACGCGTACGCAAAGAACGTAAAAAGGATATAGTTCCCGAAACGGCTACTCCCGTTCCAGACCTTTCATCGTATGATACAGTTTTCATAGGCTTTCCCGTATGGTTTTCCGACATACCCGTCTTTTTCTCCAAATTTTTAAGTCGCTGCGACTTAAAAGAAAAAACCGTCATTCCTTTTTCCACGGCGACGAACAGTAATATTTTAAAGAGTTTAACAACCTTAAAAAAGGTCTGTCCCCAAAGTATTATTAAATATCCTTTCGATCACATTCGCTTAAAACGATGCGATACAGCCGGCTGGCTCGGCCTTATAAAAGCGGATAAAAGTTTATAAAATTCTGCACCAAAAAAGAACGGCATGGAAAATGAATCTTCCATACCGTTCTTTCTTTATATCTGCATCTACTTTATATTTCTTTTAACATCTTGCCTGCGTTATACGCAGCCCGTACATTGGGGAATACTTTTTCAATCATACCTTCTTCGTCAATAATATACGTTGTGCGAATAAGCCCTGTTACGGTCTTACCGTACAGTTTCTTTTCACCCCATACACCGTACATATTGATAACTTTTTTATCCGGATCCGCCAAGATGGTAAAGGGCAGACTATATTTCTCGGCAAAATTCTTATGAGACTCTGCCGTATCCTTACTGATGCCGACAATGACAGCATTCTTGTCTGCAAACTCCGGCTGTAATTCCGCAAAGCGTTGGGCTTGATTGGTGCACCCCTTTGTATCGTCTTCAGCGTAAAAATACAGAACGACCTTCTTACCTTTAAAATCAGATAAGCTGACTGCTTTTCCCCCTTGATCCTTTAGTGTGAAATCAGGGGCTTTCGTCCCCGTTGCAAGCATCATATATATCTCTCCTATTCTTCATCTACAAGGGCAATAACTTCCGATCTGTTATTATGCGACTTCATAACCAGGTCATAAGTCTTAATGGCTGCGATGGCAATAGGTATACCGATACAAAACCCGATAATCGCCCCGTTTTGTGTCGACGTCCCGAAAGCCTGCGGGCCTATATAGGCACCGGCAACGGCGCACAACAAAATAAGAAGCAGCGGTAACCCGAAACACAACAGTGCTCCCGATACCATATGTTCATCGGGAATCGTAAATTCCACATATTCACCTTTTTTTGCACCGATCTTATTGACTGCATCTATAACCACATTGTCGGCACAAAGGGACGCACTGCACGGCGAATATAAGCTGTTACGATTGGTCTGTATACGTACCATGCCGTTAGGCAACACTTCTTCTATCGTACCCGTATTGGTTCTCATATTAAAACACCTCTGTTACTCCATAATCTATGATTTTGACTAAATTATAACACGTCATCAAGGCTCTTTACAACACTACTGTAGTATACTTTAGACTCGGTGCCCCTCTTTCAGTCGCCCCGCCAGACGATACATATACCACCTATATAAGGCAAATAACAATACAGTTGTAATACCCCAGCTGATAGGATAAATCATCATAAGGACGGAAAATCCGGGATTGGCGGCAAAAACCGTATATACCCAAACAATCCGCACAGCACAAATACCGATGAGTGTCACAATAGCCGGCGGTAGGGAAAAGCCGTAGCCGCGCATGGCACCGGAAAGGATTTCCATACAAATATTCAAAATCTCCAATTCGACAACATAGTGTATGCGAATTAACCCCAACTCTATGACAGCCGGATCACTCGTGAAGATATGCAGCACAGCTTCCCCTTTAACATACACAAAGGCCGCCATAACGACAAATACGGCGACACTCATTTTCATACATAACGTCGTAACCTGCCGACAACGATGAATCTGCCGTGCTCCGAAATTTTGTCCTACAAAGGTTGTAGTCGCCTGCCCGAAGGACATAAGAATAACATAAACATTAATTTCCAAGATAAAAGAAGCCGCCGATGCGGCCATGGCATCGGGACCCAAACTGTTAATAGCCGTTTGAATGATAAGGTTGGCTACGGAGAAAACCATTCCTTGAATTCCTGCCGGCATACCGATAGACAACATGCTCTTTAAATGTTCTTTATGAAAGACCAAGTCCTTAACTCGAATGGACAGGACATCGTTCCTTTTATATAGAGCAAAGAATAAAATGCCCGATGCCGTCATATTGGCAATAACCGTAGCTCCCGCCACTCCGACCAGTCCCAAATCAAAGACGGTTACACTTATTAAATCCAAAACTATATTCAACATACTGGCTACAAATAAAGCAGCCAAAGGTATGGTAACTTCTCCGCGACTGCGAAATAAAGCCGCCTGAAAGTTATAAAGGCTGACAAAGGGTACTCCGGAAAAATAAATACGCATGTATAATTCCGCTTCCGGTAGTATTTCTTTGGGAACTCCCAGAAGATGTAAGGCCGGAACGGCAAATACCTGACCAACAACAAGAAGCAGGACGCCTATAATCAGAGACAGGGCAAAGGCTGTATGAACAGCCTTTGAGGCTTCTTTATACTTACCGCCGCCCAAAAGCTGGGCAACGACTACATTCCCTCCCAAGGATAATCCGAGCAGGAGGGATAAAAAAAGCCCTACTACGGGAATGTCGTTGCCTACAGCCGCCATAGCCTGTTTGCCTACAAATCGTCCCAACACTGTCAAATCCGCACCATTGTATAATTGTTGCAACAAAGCCGTTGCCACCAGTGGCAACGTAAAGGCCAACACCTTATCCCATAACGAGCCGTGCAACATATCAATAGGGCCGCCGAACTTCATTACCTCTCCCCTCCTTCCTTAAACAACATAAGAACTGCGAAACATAATGTTTACGCAGTTCTCTTTGAGTAAAACTTATTACCCTTGACACGTATGATTGGGGTCATCATCAAATTCGTGACACCCCACTTCGGGATCATATGCAAGATTGTTTGATAAAAATGCGTTAACCGCATCATCGGCACGAGCCATGACACCCCCATACAGCTCCATTCCGCTTTCACGTACGGCCTTCTGTGCACAACCGCCGATATTACCGCAAATAACGATATTGACACCCAATTCTTTCAAAAGCCGAGTCATGGCTCCGTGACCTTCCGCTTCATTGGTAACGAGGTGAGCCGCCGTTACGGAACCGTTTTCGACCGTATACAGCTTGATTTCTTTCGCCCTGCCGAAATGCTGAAACACCTTTCCGTCTTCATAGGGTACTGCTATTTTCATGAGCATAAGCCTCCTTTAAATATCTTCTATATACTTGCTTGATAATAGTAATATAGTCCCGACCGGTCGTCAATCACTTTTCCTATCCCCTATGCAAGGTGTGAATCGTAATTTCTCTGGAACAACCGATGCGCAATGGCAACCAATGCCCCGTCCCCCGGTTAACATAACAATAGGTATCTCCCTGACGATACAGCCCTCTTAAATACGCATATTTAAGAGATGCTACGGGTGTTGCGAAAATCAGCTGTCCGCCGTGCGTATGACCTGACAAAACTAAAGACACGCCGGCTGCTGCGGCCGAATCGAAAAAATCGGGATGATGGGCTAATAAAACGGTAAACATGTCCTGGGGCCTGCCTTGAAGAGCCTGCTTCGTAAACTCCTTCGCCTGCCGTTCAAAAGCGTCCCTCGTCTTGGCAAAGCTGTAATCCGTAGCTGCCAGAAAAAAAGCTTGACCGGGAAAGCGCTGCGGCCGAATAACAACCCCTTCATTACGTAAAATATGCACTCCCGCATTTTTTAACATAGTCGTCATATATTGTACGTCGTGAAAATATTCGTGATTACCGTAACAAAAATATATGCCGTCGCGAAAACGGGATGCCTTCTCGGCCAATACGGCTCCGCACTCGGGTACCAGACACATTTCGTCAGCTAAATCGCCCGTAATGACGAGCATATCCGCATTATTTTCAACTACCTCGTCAATAGCTCTGCCTAAATCGTCCGCCCCTAAGAAAACACCTACGTGCATATCCGATATGTGACCTATAATATAGCCGTCCAATTCGGCCGGCAGAGACTTAAAGCTGAGACTCTGTCGCTCTGTAACGACGCGAGCGTTCCCGTCCGTCAGTCCGAAAGTCGTAACAAGTCCCGCACCGACGGGAACTAAAACGGCCCTCTTCAAAAACCTCCGCCGCCCTGTGTCGACACTATGGACCTTATAAACTCCGCCCTTTCTCCCGTGTCTTTTTATAAAGACGACAGCCGTCCCTACAATTCCTAAAGGAAGAAGAGCAAACCAGGTCATCAACCAATCCAACCCGGCCATAGCTGCATACTGCAATCCCTTAACATACGGCATGTCATAAAAGCTATAGTATGTCTCCTCATAAAAACGTACACCTATGGCAATGACAAGAGTACAAAGGGAAAAAACAAGAATCTTTACAAACTTTGATTGAGATTTTGTAATATAGAAAAAAGCGGCGGCCGACAGGGCGGATCCGCCGGCAGTAATGATTAGAAAGAGAACTAAAAACCAACCTTTCATGATAATAAAGCTGTGATCTTACCGTGCGGCCCCGCCCATGGCAAAGACGTGTACTCACAAACCGGCAACCACTGCCACTTCTCCTTTTCCGTCAAATTTCCACCCGTATATCGGCCTTCGTATACGGAAAGATGCCATTTTTTATGAGAAAAAACATGTTTAATATTCATAACGACCTCAGGCTCTACGAAAACGGATATTCCTACGGACGCCATTAAGTCCCGCAGCTTATCTTCTGCCTGTCCGTCTTCGCCTCGTACAGCCGGAAACTCCCACATAGACGCCAGAAGTCCCTGGTCCGGCCGCTGCCTGACCAGGACGGACTCATTTCTGCGACACACTAATACGGCATAATGCTCTTCAGCCTGTTTTTTAGAAGCAAGACGCACGGGCAAGACCTTCTCCATACCCGCAACCTTGGCTTCGCAAAAATCGGCTAAGGGACAATCCGAGCACCTCGGATACTTGGGAATGCAAACAACGGCACCGAATTCCATGAGAGCTTCGTTGAAATCTCCGGCTCTACCTGTCGGAATCTGTGACTCTACGAGTCGTGTAACCTCTTTTTTTACCTTTGTCGACAAAATATTTTCTTCAATCTTGTATAACCTTGCCAGAACACGCAAAACATTGCCGTCTACAGCCGCTACGGGACGATTATAGGCAAGACTTGAAATAGCTCCTGCCGTATAGTCGCCTACACCTTTCAAGGTAAGCAGTTCCGCTTTTTCACTGGGAATAACACCACCGTATTTATTTTGAACTTCCCGTACGGCAGTCAGCAAGTTTTTAGCTCGCGAATAATATCCCAATCCTTGCCACTGACGCAAGACATCCTGCTCATCCGCAGCAGCCAGTTCCGCTACGGAAGGGAATTGCTCCATCCAACTTTCATAATACGGTTTTACAGTCTCTACCTTGGTTTGCTGCGACATGACTTCCGACACCCATACGGCATAAGGATCTCGCTTACCTTCACTGCGCCAGGGCAGGTGTCGGCGGTTTTTACTAAACCACTCCAACAATAAGAGTGGCCACTTATCTGAATTTTTCACCTGTATATTTCCTTTTCACTCAATATGCTTAATTATATCACACGATTTAAAAACCATATTCAGTATGCTACAATATATACTACACGGAAGGAGCGATACGATGACAAACAGGGACTACGATAAGCCGTTAGAGTTCGATTTGGCCATAGGTAAACAAAAACCGAATACGGTACGGCGACACGAAAAGTATTGTCCCTTTTGTGATGTTCCTCATTTAAAAGGGATTTTAGATAAAAAGGGCCCTATGATCTGGCTTAAAAATGCCTTTCCCGTTTTAAAAAATACGGATCCGACCTTAATCATAGAAACGGACAATGACGACGGCGAGTTTACCCGTTACACGCCTGAATATGCTGAAAGCTTACTGCATTTTGCCGTGTCGAAGTGGATGATTATGAGACAGAACAAGCAATTTAAGTCCGTCCTCTTTTACCGCAACTACGGGCGTCTTTCCGGCGGGACTATCCACCATCCGCACATGCAGGTCATCGGTTTGAAAGAGTATGACTACCATTGCGACGTACGTATTGAACACTTAAAAGGTCAAGTCGTCTTGGCTACACCCGATTTGGAAGTAAATCTTTCCGATCATCCCCTTATAGGTTTCAACGAATTCAACCTGATTCTTCATCATGACCGCGGCTTTAGCGATTTTTCCCGGTACTTACAGTTGACAGCCGGATACATAACTGAACGTTACGCTCAATTTACGGACAGTTATAATCTTTACTTTTACTATTTCCCCGAAAAACCGGGAATCTTTGCCAAAGCGGTTCCCCGCTTTTTGACCAATCCGTTGTACGTAGGATATAGAATCCCTCAAATTACGGACGAAAATTCTCGCCTGGAAACAGTCCGAGCTTTAAAAAATAAACTTTTATCAATAAAGGATTAATCTATGCGTTTATTTGCAATAGGAGATTTGCACTTATCCGGAACGCCTGCGAAAAAACCGATGGACGTCTTCGGCCCGCGTTGGACAAATCATTGGCAACGAATTCAAGAAGACTGGCGTTCGCGTGTAAGTAATGACGATACGGTTCTCATTGCCGGCGATACCTCTTGGGCTATGCACCTTAAAGAAGCTCAAGAGGACTTGGACGAAATCAGAGCTCTGCCGGGTAAAAAAATTATTATTCGCGGCAACCACGATTATTGGTGGGAAAGTGCCGGTAAGCTCAACCGTCTGGATAACGAAAATAATATGTACTACCTCTACGGTACGGTTATGGAAACGGAAAACAAGGAATTTGCCGTTTGCGGCACCCACGGATGGATCAGCCCCGGCGATATTCACTATCGTTCACCTCAAGACGACAAGCCGTACAGGCGCGAACTCTTACGTGTTGAGAGAACGCTTCAGGAAGCGGAAAAGCTCGGTTGTCGCCATACCGTATTACTGCTCCACTACCCGCCGGTCTGCGACTTGACCAAACCGAGCGGATTTACGGAATTATTGGAAAAATACAAAGTTCCTCTCTGTGTGTTCGGCCATTTACACGGCATGCAACCGAATACCATGTTCCCCCGTGTCTTTAACGGTACTCTGTTGCACCTAGTATCGGCGGACTACAGAGACTGCAAACTCTTGGATATAAGCGAAATTATGAATAAGGACCATTAAGATGAGCCAAATTGCTAAAAAACACCTACTGGCCGGTATTATCTTCGGCGATACGAAAACACAGGAATATATTTACTTGCCCGGCGGCGAAGTCGGCACGGAGCACCCCATCTGTGTTTTTGAACACAACGGAAAAAAGGATGACATCGATTTGGAGGAAGCGGGACATCTCATTGACAGGCTGACTTTAAAAAAGTGCTCTCATCCCTCTTTGGGGACAAGAGCATTTTAAGAACAATATACTATTTTTCTTTTGCGACGGTGAACCAGAAGGTAACACCGTCTTTTTCATTGCGTACACCATACCGCTGTTCGTGCAAGGTAAGTAATGACGCGACAATGCCGAGACCTAATCCGTGTCCGCCGAACTTACGCTGAGCATCTCGCGTATGCGACGAGTCGACCTTGAAAAAGGGTTCCCATATACGTGTATGGAACTCTTCCGGTATTGTCTCACCTTCGTTAAAAACTTCTACCAAATAGTCCGATTCTTCCACCGTAACGGTTACTTTAATACAACCGTTTACAGGCGTATAATCGATGGCATTGGATAAGAAGTTGTTGAGAATAATATCATAGCGTCCCGGGTCGCCGTAACAAGGCATTTCGTCAGGCAAAGTCCAGAACAGGTGAATGCCCTTTTCTTCCGCCGGCTCTTTGAAACGAATCTTCGATTCTTCCATCAAAGCGGCGAAATCAAAATCCGTCAATTCCAGTTGCAACCGCCCTGCTTCCAATCGCGATAAGTTGAGCAGGTCACGAACCAGGCCGTCCATCTTCCTCGTTTCCGAGCAAATGACCGAACAATAGTGTTCCTGCGTCTCTACGGGAAGATTCTGCAAATCTTCCAAGGCCTCCGCATAGCCTTGAATGATGGCTAAGGGAGTCTTTAATTCATGAGACACGGCGGATATGAAGGATTTGCGCATGTACTCGATTTCAGTTGCCTTGTCCAGCTGAATTTGCAAGGCCGTATTACTCTGTTGCAAGTCTTCCAGCGCCTGATTCAGCTTAGATGACAGGGTATTCAGAGTCTCGCCGACCATACTGATTTCTTCACTCGTACCGGTTCGCTCCCATTTGCGCGAAAAATCAAGATGAGCCATGTGCATAGCAATCCCTTTTAATTCATATAAAGGATCGGTCAATTTCTTTGAATAATGGAAAGCTCCCCACAAAGCCAAGGCCATCCAAATAAGCCCTAACATCAGGATAAACCGCTGAACAATTTTTACATTTTCCCGCAACGGTGCCAAGGGCTGACTTATAGTTACATACGCATGATCACTAATGCGGGAAACAAGACTGTAAAACCGAATACTGTCACTATTATTATCCGTGTAGTACATAATCTTGTTCAAATCTTCTTCCGGCGGGTCGTACCCGCGCAACAAAGATACGATAATACGAATATGCTGAGGCACATTCGCCCTGGCCGACTGTATTAATCGGCGTCCCTGCGATGCCGTCTCCTCTTCGGTGGAATCACTCAAAACCCTAGTACGATCCGCACCCGATAGATATACCAGCACGCCTTGATCAATGACGAAGACATCGGCATTTGTCGAGTCGGTAAGTTCATTGATTTTCTGAATACCCGTAGACCCTTCGGCCTTATAGATGCGGCCGACGTCTTCAGCCAAGGTTGCCATATTATGCCGCTGAATCCCGTAATAAATGGGCTCAAAGGCAAACCCGATGACTAAAATCAGGGTCAATACAAAGGTAAGGGTAAAGCCCACAAGGCCGAACCCGACTTTTTGGCGAAGCGAAACGTTTCTCATTGTTGTTTATCGTAGCGATACCCGTAACCGCGGACTGTTTGGATATAAGAACCGCGATTCCCCAATTTAATACGCAATCGGTTAATATGAGTATCAACCGTCCGAAGATCCCCGTAATACTCATAGTTCCAAACTTTATTCAAAATCTGGCGACGACTCAAAGCCTTTCCGGCATTCGTCATCAAATAATTGAGTAATTTATATTCCGTCGGACTGAGATCCGTACTCTTACCGTCAATAAGAACCTGATGCGCTTCACGGTCAATGGCCACACCTTCCGCCGGTACGGCATCGGCGCCGTTTTCTTCCCCTTCACCGTGTAATCTGCGCAACAACGCCTTCATTTTAGCTACCAAAAGTTTCGGGCTGAAAGGCTTTGTAATATAATCGTCCACACCTAAATCATAGGCAAAGAGTTGGTCGATTTCTTCATCTTTCGCCGTAATCATGATAATAGGAACCGTCGATGTGCGGCGAATTTCTCTGCACACCGTCCAACCGTCATAACCGGGCATCATGACATCCAGCAGGACCAAGTCCGGCTTCTGTTCATTAAAAATGTCCAAAGCCTGTTTTCCGTCTACCGCTTCCAGGACTTCATATCCTTCGGGACGTAAAAAATCGGCAACAAGCTGTCTCATTAACGCTTCATCATCGGCAATTAAAATTCTTTCCATTGCAAATACCCCCTCACAGGCCGTTTTACTTCCTTGATTTCATTCACATTCGTCAGCCGGCTCAACCAGTCACCCAGCGGTTTCCCTTGTATCTCGCAATTACCTGCAACTTGCATTAACGGTACCAGTACGAAAGCTCGTTGTGTTAAATACGGATGAGGCATTTCCAAAAACTCCGTATGACACTCTTCCCGTTCCGAAAAAAGTAAATCCAGATCAATCGTCCTGGTGCCCCACTTACAGTGACGAACTCTGCCTAACTCCGCTTCTATAGTACGGCAACGTCGCAACAAAGCTTCTCCTTTTAAATCCGTGTCGATGACGACGACGGCATTTAAAAAGGGCCGTTGATTCGTAACCCCCCACGGCGGCGTTTCATAAAGGGAAGAAAAACCTTGTACCTTTATATCCTTATCCGCTCCCAAGCTTTGTAGAGCACGAGTCATATACTCGTCTCTGTCCCCACTGTTGGACCCCAGTCCGATATAAAATCTATTCATGTCTGAATCTCTCTGTCCGCACGGCTACATCCGTGAAGGAGCAACCGATAGGTGCTTCGGGTTTGTGCACTGTAACTGCGACGGAAACCAAAAGAGAAAACTGTTCCAACAATCTGTCTCCAATAGCATAAGCCAAAGATTCGATTAAGTTGAACGGCTTTCCTTCGACAATGGCGACTACAGTGTTACAGACTTCACCGTAATCAATCGTACGTTGTAAGTCATCTGTCAAACCGGCATCCTTCAAATCCAGTCGTAAGGCCAAATCTACAATAAAAGGCTGCCCTTTTACTCGTTCTTCCGGAAGGCACCCGTGATAGCCTTTACAGGCAATTCCGGTAATGATTATTTCATCCATTTGACCTTCCTCCGTTATTGTACACTAAAATTCTCGTTCCCGCACAATACATCGGCTACACGACACATGCGGGCAATCTCTTTGACATCATGGACGCGCACAATGTTACAGCCTGCAGCTATACCCAAAACGCAAGTAGCTCCGGTCCCTTCAACACGCTCCGTTACGGGCATATCGAGGATTTTCCCCAAAAATCCCTTGCGCGAGGTTCCCAAAAGAAAGGGATAGGGAAGCGACATAAATTTATTTAAATTTTGTAACACATATATGTTTTGCTCAAAGGTTTTACCGAAGCCGATACCCGGGTCAAGGATAATATGCTCCTTCGGGATACCCGCTATTTCCGCTATATTAAGGGATTTCTTATAAAACTCTTTCATGTTTTTAATTATGTCGGAATAATGTGTATTGTTACAGTTATGCATAACTACGACCGGAAGGCCGTACTTGGCAGCCACTGCCGCCATTTCTCCCGGTTCCTTTTCATACTGCAATCCCCAGATATCGTTAAGCAGATGTACACCTTCTTTGGCCGCATATTCCGCCGTTTCCGCTTTAAACGTATCTACCGATACGGGAACGGGGCATTTTTTAACAATATGCGGTAAGAATTGTGATAAAATTGCAATTTCCTCTTTGGCGCCGACGGGAACAAAGCCGGGACGAGAGGATTCGGCACCTATATCTATAATATCGGCTCCGTCATTTACCATCTCTTCCATATGCGCTAAAGCCTTGTCTACCGTATTCCACTTACCTCCGTCGGAAAAGGAATCACTCGTTACATTCAAAATTCCCATGACCAAGGTCTTCTTACCGATGATCAATTCTTTTCCGTCCGACCATTGATAGCGACGTTCTTTTTCATTCATCTCCCGGTTCCTCCAGTAGCTTTAAAGCTCTCTCATATAAGGAACTCCCGGCTTCCAGAGCTCCTCGTGCGGCAACGGTCATAATCTCCGACTTTCCTGCTAGAGGATTGCGCATAGAAAGGCATAAATGTCTGCCCCGGACCATGACCAGAACCCCTGCCGTATCAAGGCCTTTTTCTATACTCTGGCATAGCTCCTCCGTCATCCGTTCCTGTAATTGCGGACGCCGGGCATAAACGGCCACGGCATCGGCAAAACGGCCGAAGCCGGCTATTTTTCCGTTTTTCGGCAAATAAGCAATACTTACGGTTCCGAAGAAAGGCAATAAATGATGTTCACACAAAGAATAATATTCTAAATTACGAAGAGCGACAATTCCTGTCGTGTCCGTTTGAATAGGGTTCTTCCAAAGGTCTTCATCCGTACGGTTAAGTCCGGAAAAGAATTCGCCGTACGCTTCAACAACCCGCATAGGGGTATCCGCCATCCCGGTCTTTTCTAAATCTATTCCCCAGGCATTTAAAAACTGTCGTATACCGTCAGTTGCGGCTTGTACATCGACCTGTCTTTCTTCCGTCACGACCTTCACCTCGCCTTAGAGAAAATACGAATACGTCCAAACAAAGATAAGTCCGCCTATAATGATACATAGCGGTGATAAATACTGTTTCCACAAGGGTAAGGAATGATATAAATAAATCTCTTCGAGATTCCCCGGGTTATAGCGCAGTGTCGCCTTATCTCCCGCCTTAAAATCCCATTCGGAAGCCCCGAATTTATACTCTGCCCGAATTTCTTTATGCTCAACTGAAAACTCGATAACCGGATAGTACATGACCCCGCTGCGAGTTTTAACTTCATGAAATCCCGCTACGACTCCGTCTGCATAAACAGTACAACGCCGTACGACGCTACGCAATTTCCAACCGTGAAAACCACCGATAGCTATAAACAAAATCCCCATAATCAGGGGAATCTGACGCAATAAATCCATCTTTGACGACTCCTAACACTTTATTTTTTCGCCACTTCCGCCAACCGCTTCTGTGCATATAAGGCAATACCGATACCTATAAGACCCGTTACGATTTGCGGCCAACTCATGACAAAAAGGATACCGGCTCCGATTCTGTTCGGAACTTCAACAACTTGTAAAAGCACAAAAAAAGCACTGTACAATACGAAGGCTTTGACAAAAGCCGCACCGTAAATTCCTCGTCCCCTTGCCGTATTGACGAGAAGTACGAAAACAATATTTCCGACCATAACGGGAAAGATGAAAAACCACAAGGGCAACATTCCCTCCAACCAAGCAAAAACGGGCAATAATACGGCTGCCGTTACACCCTGCGTACGCCCTGTCGTACGAGCAATAAGAACCAGGCAGGCATTGACGGCCGAACCGATTAAAAACATACTTATCGGTGTCGGCACGGGTATTATCAAACGCATTCCCTGCAATACAACTGCCAAAGCCAAAAGTATAGCTCCTCGCACTAAGTTACGCAATCTGCCGTCATTCATGGAAATCACCTCTACCGAAAAGCCGTCCGCATTGCTATAATAACACATATATATTGTGTATTGTATGTCATAGAGGTGCTTATGTCAAAACGATTCATCCGCTCTATTAACTATATGCGCGGCCTTTGTATGCTCGGTGTTATCGGCATTCACGTAGGCTCCGCCGCGCTTTCAAATCCTACTCCCAATCTGGCCCTTATCGGTCTCTTGGAAATCCTCTCACGCTTTTCCGTGCCGGCCTTCTTTTTTCTCTCCGCCTTCGGCATGTTCTGCAGTCAACCGCTGTCAGCTCCTTTTGACTACGGTGCTTACTTAAAAAGACGCCTTAAGACCGTATTGCTCCCCTATATAACCTGGTCTTTTTTTTATATGTTGTATACAGCCGTTCTCAGCCGCAATTTAGGTATTTTCAGTCCTTCTGCCGTATTCAAAACACTGACATACGGGCTAGCCATGTATCACATATATTTTCTCGTCATTCTCCTTTGGTTTTACCTTCTCATGCCCTTGTGGCGCAGGCTGTTAGCTTACATGTTACAGGCCCCCTTTCTTTCCTTCAGTATTCTCTTCCTGGCAAATCTGGCCTTTAATTTCTGGTCATCCTATCTGTTTACCTATACGGGTACGAACGACTGGCTGAAAGACGCCGCTTCTTATCGACTAAACTGGGTAGTATTCCACTATATATTTATTTTCATGTTCGGGGCTTTCGCTGCTGAGAAATTTGAAGCCGTTACGGCCTTCTTATCTCACCATGGCAAGGGGATCATCCTTTTCCAAGTCTTCTCCGCCGCCGCCATGGTTGCCTCCTACATCGGTGTCATGCACGTGCTTCACTATGATGCACTCGGTGCGGTGTATACTGTTCACCAACTGAGTCCCGTCGGTATGATCTACACCTTGTCATCTATTCTCTTTTTTCTTTACCTGTGGCAATGTCGCCCCGTCTCCGTCAATACGGATAGGCTATTCTCCTTCTTAGGCGATAAATCCTATCTTGTCTACTTGGTACATCCTGTATTTCTCAGCCTTTGTACGGGAACGGCAGCCCACTTCGGCATCGTTTTGAGTGCCCTGCCGATCATCTTTATTTATATATTCGTTACCGTGGCTGCGGCAACCTGTGCCGCCTTTTTACAAAACCTTCCCTTACCCCGTTTTCCGGCAATCTGCCTGCGCGGAAAATAATATCTTATCCCCTTCATGATTCATTCTTGAAGGGGATATTTTTATACAGATTGTTTTTATATACATGCCTTGCCATCTATGATTTAAAAGTATAATTAAAATAATTTAAAGTTATTTATTATTCCTTCTTTTTAATTTTATAATTTTATCTAACATTATCTTAAATAATTACAGATTGTTACTCTTTTAACCTTCCCTAATTAAGCAACGTTAAACCTTGTACTGTTCACAAGTAATTATAAAAATGCTATAGTAAAAGCAGGTAAGCGAGGAAAAAAAATCTATGAGATGACTTACAAAGTTATCTGCCATCTTGCCTCGCAAAAGATTAACGTATCATTCCAATTAAACCAAAGGTGTAAAAGGAGGATTTTTTAATGAACAAGTATCTCGCATCGGTAATCGAAAACGTGAAGAAGAAACATGCCAATGAACCGGAATTCGTGCAAACGGTTGAAGAAGTATTATCTTCTCTCGAACCGGTTATCGAAAAACATCCCGAATATGAAAAATTCGATATCTTGAATCGTATTGTTGAACCGGAAAGAATGTTCACTTTCCGCGTTGTCTGGGAAGACGACAAGGGCGAAATCCACACGAATATCGGTTATCGCTGTCAGTTCAACGGTGCAATCGGGCCCTACAAAGGCGGCCTTCGTTTCCAGCCGAACGTATATCCCGGTATCATTAAGTTCCTCGGTTTCGAACAGATTTTCAAAAATGCTTTGACAGGTCTTCCTATCGGCGGCGGCAAGGGTGGCTCCGACTTCGATCCTTCCGGCAAATCGGATGCCGAAATCATGCGTTTCTGCCAAAGCTTCATGCAGGCTCTGTATCGCTATATCAGCCCGGACATTGACGTACCTGCCGGTGACATGGGCGTAGGCGGTCGTGAAATCGGTTTCCTCTACGGTGAATATCGCCGCTTAAAAGGTACTTTCGAAAACGGCGTCCTCACAGGTAAAGGCTTCAGCTACGGCGGTTCCCTTATCCGTCCGGAAGCAACGGGCTACGGTGCCGTTTACTACTTGGAAAACGTACTCAAACATGATAATGTCGATATTAAAGGCAAAACGATTGCCGCTTCCGGTTTCGGCAACGTTTGCTGGGGTATTTGTAAAAAAGCTGCCGAATTGGGTGCCAAAGTTGTTACCCTCTCCGGCCCGGACGGATATGTATACGATCCCGAAGGTGTCGCAACGCCCGAAAAGATTGATTACCTCCTTGAAATGCGTACGAGCGGCCGTAACCGCGTTCAGGATTATGCTGATAAGTTCGGCGTAGAATTCCATGCCGGTCAGAAGCCTTGGGGTGTTAAAGCCGACATCGTCATGCCTTCGGCTATGCAAAACGATGTTCACATGGAAGAAGCTAAACAAATCGTTGCTAACGGCGTTCGTTACTACATCGAAGTTGCCAACATGCCGACAACGAACGAAGCTTTGAAATATCTCTTGGAACAAAAAGATATGGTTGTCGCTCCGTCCAAGGCCGTTAACGCCGGCGGCGTATCCGTTTCCGCTCTGGAAATGAGCCAGAACAGCGAACGTCTCGTATGGACTGAAGAAGAAGTCGACGCTCGCTTGAAGAATATTATGGACACGATTTACAAGAATTCCGTCGACGCTGCAGAACGTAACGGCCTCGGCTATAACCTGGTAGCAGGTGCTAACATTGCCGGTTTCGAACGTGTAGCTACGGCTATGGTTGAACAGGGCGTATTCTAATAGCCCCCCTTCGGGCCGCAAACCCCCGCCTTCTGAAAAGAAGGCCTTTCACCCAAAACAGCAAGATTATCGTTTCGGCCCTTATAGAAAAGGGTGCAACGGGAGTATCTCTCCTATTGCACCCTTTTCTTTTTACTTGTACTTGTTTTCAATCAACCATACCTGCCCCTTGTCAGAAACACGACATTTTTCATAGGCATATCCGGTAAACATCTTGTACCCGCCCTGCCTACAGGCAGGACACGGATTACAAATACACTGAATAATGCCCAAGCGATAAGGGCATTTCCGACACGATGCAGCCGAAAAAGGGAAAACGAGTAATAATTGCAAAACATTTAAAATAGACATATCTTGACCTCCGAAGTGTTTTGTCCCTATTGTAGCAAATTCGAAAGGTCTACAGGTCGCCTGAAAGGCGACATTTACGTAAGAGAAGGCAAGTTCATGGCAAATAAAATCTCGTTCACTTCATCAATATCGTATCCTTCAATAATACAAAATTCCATAACCAGATCGAAATCTCGAGCCGGCGAAACAGCGTATCCCGCTGAGGCTAGCAGTTTTTTTGCTTCCCCAAGACTCAGTTGCAAGGCAAAAATAAAAGCATATACAACTTTGGCCTTCGGAATCCGCTCTTTCTCATTTCTAAGCTTTGAAAAATACTTACGATCGATGCCTGCCCGTTTATACACTTCCGCATCCGTCATGCCGCTTTCATCAATAAGACGCAGTAAGCGCTCCGCAAAAGATTCTTCTTTTTTTGCAAGTTTAGCTTTAAGCTGTGTAAACATCTTGTCCGACATACGTCCTGAAAATTTTTCGATATAACAGCGTCATCCGAACACCTCCTCCGAGTGAACATTCTTTTTCCCGTTCTCATATATTCTTCGCCGACGATTGGCTATATAGGCATTCACTTTTTTAATAATCTCTTGTTGTATCTTCATTTGTCCCACAGCACCTTCTCCCCTACGAATCTATGATGCTCATACAGCCTTTATTCTAATATGGACCCCACCCCTTGTAAATGCTGCAGTTCGTCCGAATCGAAAAGACACAAAAGGCAGCCCCTCTCGGAGCTGCCTTTTCATTGCATTATCTACACTCTTATAAAGCTTTTTGAGGAACATACTGCGGTTCCTGTACATGATGATTATAAATGGATAAGGTAAGGGAGTCGGGGTAATTCGTAAAGTCTAGGAATTCACCGTCTGCAATATAGTAAACGCCGCCCTTTTGCGGAACTGCGCCGGTAGGATAAAGGCGTGCAAATTCTTCAGGACTTGTCTTGCAATCAAAGCCCGTCCGATCTAAACGACGATCGCCAGTTGCCTTAAAGGTAATCGATACGACACGGCCTGCTTCAAAGTCCATTTGTAATCCAATGCTGTCGTAGTACCACGTTTCAACCTCAGACGTCCAGTTGGAACGAATAGGCTTGCCGTAAACAGCTTCAACCTGTGCCTTTGTTTCGCCGAGGTAAATACCCCCTACCGATTCATAATGTGCCGCATAGTTATACGGCGACAAGTTCCACACATTATCAATAACCAGCTGTTCATGCATCCCCATGCCGCTGTGCTTAATAACAATATCACGAACCCGTTCCGGTTCCTGAATCTTAAAGTTACCGACGGTTTCTCTATCCGTGCGAGCAACAGAGCCGCTCAAAATGGGGCATCCGTTAATATTACCGCCTTCAAGTGACATAATGAATTGGCCGTCGGCTGCATACCAATTCTTATTCCACTGGTTAACCATAGCCTGTGCCGTTGCTACGTCTACAGGTTGTGCCGCAACATCCCGGGCTTGAGCAAATTGCCCCGGAAGTGTAGCCAGGGAAACGGCAAGTGCAGCAAATAACAGACCTTTTTTCGTAGATTTCATAGAGTGCCTCCAATTAATAACTAAATAACATAAGTTTCTATAATTCTATACTATGGCTGTAAATTCGTCAAATACGGCTCTGCAACTTATGAAGTCCTGTAACGATATTCTCCTGTTCATTGACAGAAAAAACAGTCCTGTCTATACTGAATTTATACTGATTTACGTCAAAGAAAGGTATATTATGTTGGATAAAAAGCTGAAATCCGCCGCCTTACTGGCTATTGAAAAAAACGCTCAACGTCGCGTCATTCCCTTTATATATAACGATATAAATTACTATATTAAGCGCCGCATGAGCAACGGACGTAACACCTTTGCCAAGAGCAGTCCCGATACGGCTTTCTACAGAGAAGCTTATAAAATGCTTTCTGTAAATGAAGCGGTTCCCTTGGCCCCTCCCGTTGTCTTATTATGCGATGACTTTATCGTTACCGAGGACACGGGAACCCCTTTACAAGTAGTAGCTAAAAGACTCTCGGTTGAAGAAAGTAAGAATATTTTCTTTAACGCCGGACACGCCTTGGCGACCCTTCACTCTCACGGATTTTGGCACGGTCGCCCGGCAATCCGCGACATTACATGGCATGGACAAGAACAAAAAATCACCTTCCTGGACTGGGAAAATAAGGTGCCTTTTTTAAAAACCGACCCGCAAACCATCGACTTATTTCTCTTTCTTCAAAGTTGCTTCCGTGAAGAATGGCCGACAAACGAATTAATTGACAGTGCCGTTTCAGGCTATTTATCATTGCCTTCAGAAAAGGAACGCTTCGCCGACGTACGCGCTTTTATTCAAGACCACAGCCGTA
Source organism: Megasphaera sp. AF13-6AC (assembly GCF_027685385.1). Lineage (NCBI taxonomy): Bacteria > Bacillati > Bacillota > Negativicutes > Veillonellales > Veillonellaceae > Megasphaera > Megasphaera sp. AF13-6AC. Next base: position 10,527 of record NZ_JAQCUN010000001.1, on the reverse strand, counting down.
TCTTTGCAGTTTGCCGTGTTCTTTCCGTTTTTCACTGGATTGATGTTCTCTCTGTAGATATGACGGCATCATATGTGATGAACCTGTCCAATAAATAAGGCTAGCACTTAAAGGCCATGACCTTACAGGTCATGGCCTCTTTGTTTTACTTATTAATAATTTTACCGATTCCCTTTAATTCAATAGACAAGGTTCCGTCAGGCCTTGTGAAAAATTGTATAAAATCGGGATTTTCCATATAGGAGGACGGGAAGGTAATTTCAATACCCGTATCCGTCTTTATTTTATGTACCGTACCCGTCCGTTCAGCGAAACGAGATTCCACCTTCACTTCTTTCGGTATGTCTTCAGCCTGTCTCAGTTTCTCCGTAAAGGTCCCCTGCAAAGCGGGCTCGCCTGCAAAGGCGGCTTCACCGAAAGCTTGAGGGGCAAAGCTGCTGCCTGTTTCAGCCGTTTGTGCCAAATACTGCTTTCCCTTGGCCAATGCCTCGACAGGGTTCTTACCGTATTCTTCGGCCACTTTGGTCAGTAACTTTTCGGTCTTTTTCACTGTTTCCTTCCCGGATAATACAGTCGTACATTGTAAAATCAACTCAGGCAAAGCATACACGCCCTCACCGTTAATACTTCGTTTCTTATCGACAAAACGAAGCGTAAAGTCGCTCAAGTCTATAAATACATAGGCTTCGACCTTTTGCATGAGTCCCGGTAAAATGGCCTGATATTCAATAATTTGGCTATACACTCCATCCTCATCCGTCATAATCCGGTGTGTATAAGCCGTACGGTTTTCCAAAAAGAAAAGGGCCAGGCCCTCCCTTTGTGCCTCATCCTTAAAAGATGTGACCAAAAGATCTGTCGTATCCGCCTCAGCCTGAAGTTTCAAGCTCTCGAAAACCGCTTTAGCCAAACTGTCGGCCAACTCCTGAAAGGATAAGTCTTGGGATACATAGGCTTCCAACTGCCGTTTAACTGCCGACGTTTCATAAAATATACCCGTTCGTCCGGCCGGATCGTGCAACGACTTTTCAACACGCTTGGACACATAATCATAGACGGTTTCAATAGATAAATCCAACTCTTTTTGAGAAAGAAGGCACATGCTTGTGCCGAAATCCAAAACATGAAGTATCGCCTTTTGAATCATCATTTCGTATCTTCGCCTCGTGTAACCTTATATAAAAGAGCGTTGCAAATAGCCGCCGCCACATTACTGCCGCCCTTCCTGCCTTCGGCAACTATGTAAGGAACCTTGCAGGTCATGATTCGTTCCTTGGCTTGAACAACGTTGACAAACCCGACAGGCACCCCGATAACCAAGTCCGGTGCCATTTTACCCGAATCGATTAAATCGGCCAAGCGAAACAGGGCGGTCGGTGCATTCCCTACGGCCACAATAAGCGGCCCTTTTATATCGCAAGCCTTATCCATACTGGCTGTAGCCCGCGTCGTTCCATCCGCCTTGGCTTTGGCGGCTACCTCGTCATCTGCCATATAACATATCTTCGCGCCGCCCGTCTTCTTCAAAGCCCCTGCATTAATACCTGTGCAGGCCATATTGGTATCCGTCAGAAAGGTACACCCGTGACGAATGGCATTCAGTGCCGACTCGACCGCATCATTACTGAATCGAAGCTTATGAGCGTATTCAAAATCCGCACTGGTATGAATGACCCGTTTGATAATATCCTTCTTATCCGGATCCAGGCGCACTTCTCCCAACTCTTCCTCAATAATTTGCATACTTCTCTTTTCAATATCTTGCGGTAATACGTGTTCTATATCCATTATTTCTCCTTCTTGCGAAAATCGACACAAGCCCTTACGAATCGTTCGGCGGCCTTTGTTTCTCCGCTAAAGTGAAAATGCGGATAGCCGGCAAAAATACTCCCTTGAGCAAAAACCGCCTCTCCCGCCGCTCGTCTTCCCCGCTTCGTGATGGTAAAGGCAGCCCCTGCATCGGTACTTTGCGAATAATGAAATTCATGGGCCCTCATCGTCTCTGCAGCCGAGCAAAGCAGATTATCTTCGTGAGCCGTCATTTCAGCATAACCGAATCCGACCAATCGGTTCGTCATGGAAATTCTTCCCGGCACGACATGAACCATGGGGAGTTCCGCACCTTCATGCTGAAAACTTTCGGACAAGTACATATACCCGCCGCATTCTCCTACACAAGGGAGACCTGCCTGAACGGCTTTTTGAATACTGAGACGCATTGACTCATTGTTACTTAAAGTTTCGGCATAAAGCTCCGGATACCCTCCCCCTATGTAGAGGCCGTCACAAGAAGGTAATTGTTTATCATGTAGAGGACTGAATTCAACAATCTTTGCACCGTAACGAACCAATTCATTCAAACCGTCTTCATAATAAAAACAAAAGGCTTCATCCTTGGCAACGGCTATGGTTGCCTGCCCGACCGCTTTTATATCTTTGGGTATATAAGATACGGGAGGAGCTTCCTCTGCCAGGGTTGCTAAGCCGTCTAAGTCTATATATTCCAGAGCCGCTTCTGCCAAAATTCTTGCTTTATGCTGTAAACCGACAATTTCATCCGCTGTTACAAGTCCTAAATGGCGACTTTTCAAGGCCCCTTCCGGTAAATCCGGAAAACATCCGTACGCCTTAAGACCCGATTCTTTTTCCCACAACTCCTTATAAAAGCGGTAAACTCCGGGTTTTACATGATTAACGATAAAACCGACAACATGACTGTCACTGCGAAACTCGGCAAGCCCCTTCAGTACGGCTGCTGTTGAAAGAGCCGATCCCCTTCCGCTAACAACAAGCACAACCGGCGTCTCCAACCGACATGCCGTATCATAAGCACTGAAATCGCTTGAAAGACCCAGTCCGTCATAAAATCCCATAGCCCCTTCAAGAACGCAAATATCCGCATTTTCACCATGTCGAGAAAGGATTTCCTTACATACGTCTTCTCCCTTGCCGTGACCGCCGCACAGGAAAAGGTCCAGATTATGTGCTTCCACGCCCGTTACGGCACGATGAAACATGGGGTCTATATAGTCGGGCCCGACTTTAAAGGCCCGTACACCGAGACCTTTGCGCTTAAAAGCCCCTGTTACGGCCATGACGACTGTCGTCTTGCCGCTACCGCTGGACGGAGCAGCCAACAAAATCCTACTTACGTTACTGACCTTCATGCTCCGCCTCCTTGCGAAAGGCCGTCATAACATAAACGGGATTATGCCCTTCCATTAAGGTATACGGACCGACCCGCCTGCCCTCGGAAGCAAACAATTGCGTGGTTTCCAACTCATAATCCGTATGTTCTTTATAATAAGCCGCCACGGCTCCTGCCGTTTCCAAAGTAATGGCCGTAATAACAATCCGGCAGTAAGCGTTCTTTTTATATAATATATCCAGAATTTCTTTCAAATTTCCTTTTGTCCCGCCAATAAAGACTCGATCGGGACATGGCATATCCACTATTTTTTCCAAGGCATTGCCGCGAATGATTTCCAGGTTACGGGCATTAAACCGTTCCTTATTAGCTTCTGCCAACAAAGCGGCCTCTTCATTTATTTCAAAGCCGTATACCTTACCGCACGGCACTTGAAAAGCCAATTCTACGGAACAAGACCCTGTCCCGGCACCTATGTCGTAAACGATGTGATCGACTTCGGGGCGAAGTTTCGATATAGCTAAGGCACGTACTTCCTGTTTCGTCATCGGCGCCTTGCCTCTCAAAAACAGTGAATCATCCCAACCATGGACAGTAGTGACTACCGGCTGAGCTCCTTCGTTTTCAACGACCATGACGGCTAAAGGATCGAATACCTCTTTGGCGCCTTCAGATGCCGTTAAAGTACAAATCCGTTCCTCTTCATATGAAAGGCGTTCTCCTACCGTTACCTTGACCTGCCCCAAGCCGTTGCGACAGAGTTCTTCACATAAGTCCCGAACGGACCCGCCCTTTCCGCCTGTAAGGCAAAAGACCTTTTTATGTGTCATAACGGCACCGGTAAGGTTTCCGTCTCTGCCGTGACGGCTCATGAGATACATATCATCCCAACTCGTAGACGTGCGTGCCGCAAAATAGACGAGACTGCTGATACCGGGATGGCGAACAATCCGACAACCCGGTATGTCTGTAAATAACTTGGCCAGGCTGTAAAAACCCACATCTCCCGACACGAGAACGGCAAGGCAATCTTTCTCTTTATCCGCTTCCTGGACAATTTTCCAAATTTCATCAACCTTATATGTTTGTATGCGCCGTTTCCCCGCAGTCATTTCAGGCAACAGTCGTGTATCACCTACAACGATTGTCGCCTCATTCAAGGCTTTTTCGGCCCGTTTGGTCAACAGATCCGAACAACCCGGACCTGTCCCGATAATATGGACTGTCAGCATCTCATGCCTCCGTCTGACTCTTTACAAAACTTCGTATTTCTTCATATGAGCTTCCCGCATCTTCAGGTCGTTCAATAACAATCAGCTTAGCTTTTGCGGCTCGTGCCGCCTCCAGTTTTTGTGAAAATCCGCCGATAGAACCGGAATTCTTCGTTACGACCCAAGCGGATTGAAACTCTTTGAACATGGCCGTATTCAAGTCTACGGAAAAAGGCCCCTGCATAGCAATAATGCGAGACGGCACATACCCGTTGTTTAAAGCCTTATCAAGTGATTCGCGGACAGGTAAAATACGCACTGCAAGCCGCTGTTTATAATTACGTATGGTTGCAAACTTATGTAAATCCTTGCTCCCCGTCGTAAGAAAAATTACACCTTCTTTTTCGTCAAGCCATGCCGCCGCCTCTTCAACAGATGAAAATCGCAGGCAATCTTCTTCATCTGTCAAAGGTCTTAACAGTCGCTTATAAACGACACCTTTTTTTTCGCAAACGCGACGCATCGTCTCTGTCACCATGGCCGCATAAGGATGCGTCGCATCAATGGCCAAGTCCGGTTTAAATTCATCGATAAATTCCGCCATACCCCTATCATCGAGACGTTTATCAATAACGCTCACATTTGGCTTATCAATAATTAACGATGCTCCGTATTCCGTAGCTACCGTAACGGCTAATTCTACATTTTCATAGGCCAGTTCTTCTGCCAACAGGCGGCCTTCCGTCGTGCCTGCGGCAATCCATATCCGCAAACTCATAGGTGATAACCGCGCGGCGTTACCATCTTATCTTTAATAACCCGTGTCCGGCTGTTACCGATAATGACGGTCGTAAACATATCGACTTGAGCATCCGTTGCTTCGACCAATGTCGTAATACGCACCGACTCTTCACTTCTACCGATATTGCGTACAATGCCGACAGGCGTTTTATCCTCTCTGTATTTTCGAATAATCTGACAAGCCTGCTTTAAATAATCGGGACGACCCTTGCTGGCCGGATTATATAAGCAAATGACAAAATCAGTCTCCGCTGCCGCCTCTACGCGTTTCATTATCTTTTCCAGCGGTGTCAATAAATCACTCAAGGAAATAAGGCATGAATCGGCAACCAGAGGAGCCCCCAATAAGGCACCGCCCGAACCGGCTGCCGTAATGCCCGGAACAACTTCAATCTCCACATCGCCATACGCTTCGGCTACTTCATACATAATGCCCGCCATACCGTAGATACCCGCATCACCGCTTGAAACCATGGCTACGGTTTTTCCTTGCCGTGCCGTTTCCACAGCGGCCTTACACCGCTCCGTTTCTTTTCTCATACCGGTAACGATAAACTCTTTATCCGCAAAATCGGCTTTAATCAAATCGATATAGGTTGTATAGCCTGCAATAACATCACATTCATGCAAGGCGGCTACGGCCCTGTAAGTCATATCCTGCTTACCGCCGGGACCGAGACCGATAACATAAATTTTTCCCTTCATCACTGTCTCCTATTTCCATGAAATCTCTTTATTTTCTACAAACACGGCTACAGTCATGCCGTCACGACTTTGCTTGCGAACAAGCGGCACACTCTCTTTTGCCGCAGCCACAGCCGCCCGTTCGCACACATTATCCGTTCCGACTTTAGAACAAACGAAATCGGAAGCCGTAAAACTTCCCGGTACCTTCATCAATTCGCCGGCTGAATAGGTGCGCAGAGGCACGCCGAACCGTTCGGCACATTCTATCAAACCCTTTTCATCAGCCTTAATATCAACGGTATTAATATCCGCTACACTTAGAGGGGATAAATTCGACTTTTCCAACACCTCACGTACGAATCCTTCGAGATCCTCGACGCTTTTACCGCGTCGACAACCGACACCGACATGTAAAAACGGCGGATGAACACATACTGTTTGTGCAAACGGATGTACATCCGTTCTTACGGTAACGGCCATGCCCGCTTCCTCACGGATTCCTGACCTAAGACCCGGCGGCAAACTTCCCGTCAAAGGAAAGTCACTGACAACACCGGCTCTTCCCCTTGCAAGCAAAGAAGCGGCAAAAGCTTTGGCTGTCTTTAACGACGATAAAAAGAACCCTTTGCGTGCCGCCCATTCGTCAACGGCGAATAAACCGTTAACATCCGTTGCCGTCGTTATAACCGGCACAGCCCCCAAGTGACGAGCCAACATTCGAGCAATCTCGTTGGCACCGCCTATGTGTCCCGACAAAAGCGGAATGACGAAATTTCCCTTTTCATCCGCCACGAGAACCGG
>NZ_JAQCUN010000001.1:0-3869 GCF_027685385.1 Megasphaera sp. AF13-6AC | reverse complement strand
ACCGGTGAGTCCGAATCCTTTCGCTTGACCAACGGTGCCACGAGACGTACGGCAATTCCCGCCGCACCGACTACAATCAACACATCTTTCTGAGAAAAAGCTTCGGCTGCAAGAGCCGAAAAGCCGTGCGGTGAAGTTTCAAAAAGCTTATTCTTTTCAGCCTGACCGGCCGTCGTAAAAATACGTGACTCCATGCCTTCTTGCAAGAGAGCCTCGCTGATTCTCAGAGCCGTCTCACCGCCATGCTCGGTAAAGAAAAATATATACCCCTTCATGAGATACCCCTTATCCCTTATGACCCGTTCTGAATCCGTGAGTAAATTCTGGATCGTATAATTTACTCCGTTCATAGGCCGATGACAAGAAAGGTCCCACGAGAATGAGTGCCGTATTCTTTAAATGATGTGCATGAACCGTTTCCGACAAAGTTCCTACAGTGCAACGATATACTCTTTCTTCGGGCCAAGAGGCCTTATATACGACGGCTGCCGGCGTTTGCGCCGTATAACCGCCTTTAACCAATTGAATCGCCAATTTTTCAACAAGCCCCGTGCTGAGAAAGACGACCATCGTCGTTCCGTGCTGTGCATAATCGACAATAGTCTGTTTATCAGGTACGGGCGTCCGTCCTTCCGTTCTCGTAATGATTACCGATTGGCTAATACCGGGCAAGGTGTATTCGGCCCGTAAGGCTGCGGCGGCTGCAGAAAAAGAGCTGACTCCCGGTGTGTAATCGTAGTCAATCCCCTTTTCATCCAAGGCATCCATCTGTTCTCTTATAGCGCCGTACAAGCACGGATCTCCCGTATGCAGGCGAACCGTCACAAACCCTTTTGCCTCTGATTCCTCCATGGCTTTTAATACTTCTTCCAACGTCATGGACGAACTGTCTTTGACAATACAGCCTTTTCTAGCATTCGTTAAAAGTTCTTTATTGACCAGGGACCCGGCATAAATAATAAGATCCGCTTTCTCCAAAAGCTTTTGACCCCTTACAGTAATTAAATCGGGGGCTCCCGGACCGGCTCCGACAAAATGTATCATATCGATTCTTCTTTCTTAACGAGAATAACTGAAAAATAAGTATGAGGAACGGTTTCTTCAAGTGAAGAGAAGATTTTCTCTTCCTTCGTACCGCATTGTTGTACCATAGAGGCCCTTGAAATAAGCCCCTTTTCTTCTAAAAGAGTTCTTATTTTGTCATTACCTGATGACGGCTTCATAATAATCGTATTGCCCGGCACATCGAGAAGCTCTGCCAAATCATTGCGGTTGGCAGGTACTACCAGAAGTGGTTCGTCTTTCTCACATAAAGTCGTCCCCAAGGCTGCTGCCGCCGCACAAAAGCTGGTGACAGCCGGAACAATTTGAGTATCATAGCCGGCGAGGGCGACTCGCCTTTCCACATAAGAACACGATGCATATACAGTAGGGCAACCGAGTGTAAATAGAGCCGCATTCTCCCCCTTATCCAAGTATGCCTCTATCATTTCCGCATTCTTTCTATGAGCCTCTTCTAGAATGTCTTCACTTCGAGTCATGGGAAAGGCCAATTTAACAATCGTCTTGGAATCCTGCAAGTCTTCACCCGCATAAGTTGCAGCAGCTTGCAAAATCTGACCGGCCGTCTCCTTATCGGGCCCGCTTTGAGGAATAAACCATACGGAACATTCTTTCATGAGCCGCAAAGCTTTCACGGTAACCAGTTCGGGATCTCCCGGTCCCAAACCGATGCAATATAATCTTCCTTTCATCATGTCTCTCCTCCGTGAAGCCGGATTAGTTCAGTTGCGCCTTGCGTCATACCCATAATTCCACGCTTATTGGAAAATAAAACGGCTTCCGTTTTCAAAGCTCCGTGTACGCGTGCCTGCATATAATAAGCCACCTTCTCCGTCGCCTTTTGCAAGACCGGCTCCAAAACGCCCGCCTCTTCCAGTATATTAAGAGCCATATCCGTCGTCAGACTTTCATAAACGGCCTTACCCGTCTCTACACAAGCACCGGCAAACATGGCTTCCATAGCCAGGAACGTAGTCCTGCCGTCACTGTATCGGGAATGAGTATTCATAATTCCCTGAGCCAGTTTAAGCATCTTACCGACATGACCGATTAAAAGTACGTCCTTAAACTGCAAGTACGCCGCATAATCGAGCATTTCACCGACATAATTACTGCATGTAACTCGGTCTTGCGTATTCATTTGCCATTCCGAAGCGGCAAAATCGACACCGTAATTACCGAAAAAGGCCAGTAAGTGCTCATCTCCCGCTGCTCGACGTGAATTCATTTCTACGTGAATCGTATCGATTAAAGCCTGCTCGCTCATAGGATCGACGATACCCGATGTTCCCAGGACCGATAATCCCCCTACAATACCCAGTCTGGGATTAAAGGTCTTACGTGCCAGTTCTTCGCCTCCGGGAATGGATATAGTGACTTCCAATCCGCCCTTATACTTAAAATCTTCCATTACCTTGCGTACCGCTTCCATAATCATGCGCCGCGGCGTCGGATTGATAGCGGCCTCGCCGACAGGTGACGACATTCCCTCTTTAGTCACCGTGCCGACGCCCTTACCGCCCTTAAGAATAATACCGTCTCCGTCCGCATAGGCTACAGTAGCAAAAATAAGGAGGCCGTCGGTTATGTCCGGATCATCTCCCGCATCCTTTCGAACGGCGCAAGTTGCTGTATTTTCAGAAAAAACGGCATCCCCTGTCTCCAAGTCCAACGTAACGCCCTTAGGCGTTTCAACACGTACCGTATCCACATTTCGGTGTGAAAACAGCATCATAGCCGCCGCACTCGCCGCTGCCGTCGCACACGTACCTGTAGTGTAACCGCAACGCAATTTTTTGCCGTCTTTTACAGCATAGTATTCCCGGTCCATAACCTCGGCCTCTCCTTCTAAATGAGATACATTACCGAATTATTGTACCACGTTCAATTATTCCTTTTCCAGTGCATCCCAAGCTTCATTAGCCCGTTCTACGAACATCTTTCGAACCGCCTGATTTTCACCTAAGCCGTGAATGTACGTCTGCACCTTAAAGCCTTCTTTTTCAAGAATACTCTTATGCGAATCAGGTTCAGCTCCTGCCATATCGTTGTTGGCATGGTCGCCGGCAACCATCATCATGGGCATAATGGTAACTTCTTTAATCCCCTTGGCCTTCAATTGAGGAATAACCGTATCTAAATGGGGCCAGCCTTCTACAGAATAAATGTACACATTGTTAAGTCCTGCCGAATCGATGCGATTTTGTACAACGGAATAGTATGCATTAGCCGGATGGGGAGTACCGTGAGCCATGACGAGAACCGCCGTATGATTGTCCGTTTTCGGCAACTGCGTTTTCAAAGCTTCGACGAATTCAGCCACGTCGTCACGCTGATCTTCCTGACCCATCCAGTACATAATAGGCGTACCTACAGTCATCTTCTTGAAGTCATTTTTATACAAGTCGTAAATAGCCGTATCATATGCATATTCCATACCGGGAATAACATCGAGAGATGTAATGGCTACGCGTGTATAACCTTCTTTTTTGAGCTGGTCCAATGCTTTTTCGGGAGTAGGAATCGTCTTTCCTTCTTTTTCGGCAATACGATCCACAATAATATGAGATGTAAACGCCAAGACCGTCTTTACATCGGGATGGGCAGCCTGAATATCGGCAACCGTCTTTTCAATCGTCTTGACACGACTGTCTTTGTACGTCGTGCCGAAGCTGAGCACGAGAATAGCATCCTTGTTTTTTTCTTTAGTCAATTCCGGTGTTTCATGCTTTCTCACACCGATTTCGGCGGCCTGCTTCAAAGCGGGCGTCGCATCCTTTACTTCCGGATTCAACGTATATCCGGCC